>NZ_JBSGZO010000097.1:0-22691 GCF_053611045.1 Streptomyces sp. NPDC054841
GGCTCTCGGCCTACCCGGCGGGGCTCCTCGACTCCCCGCCGGAGCGCACGACCGCGGCCCTCACGGCCGCACCCGGCGGACCGGCGCTCGCCGGCGGACCGGCACCGGCCGCGCCGCCGTCGGTGCTGCCGCGCGGGGCCGACCGCTGGACCCAGGCCCTGACCGAACTCGTCGAACAGCGCGACCTCACGGTGCCGTTCGGCGCGCTCGCCCTGGCCATCGCCCTGGGCCTCGGCGCGCTCCACGCCCTCGCCCCGGGCCACGGCAAGACGCTGATGGCCGCGGCTGCGGCGGCCGGCGGCCGCAGTTCCCTTCGGGAGGTGCTGACGCTCGGCGCCTCCGTGACCGTGACCCATACCCTCGGTGTCTTCGCCCTCGGCGCCCTCATCGCGGCGGGCTCGTCCGTGGCGCCGTCGGTCGTCGGCTGGCTGGGCGTGGCGAGCGGGATGCTCGTCACGGTGGCGGGTGCGCTGCTGGTGCGCCGGGCGTGGCACAACCGGGCGCACCAGCACGGGCACACCCATGTCCACTGGCTGGGCGGCGGGCACGCTCACCATCACCATCACGACCACGACCACGGCCACGAGCGCGCCGACGACCACGCACCAGGGCACGAGCACCGCCACGACCACGAGCCTGCGCACGAGCACGGGCCCGAGCACGCACACGAGCACGGGCGCGAGCGCGGGAAGCCGCAGCCGCTGCGGCGGAGTGTGCTGCTCGGGTTCGCGGGGGGCCTGGTACCCAGCCCGTCCGCCGTGGTCGTGCTGGTCGGGGCCGCCGCGCTCGGGCATGCCTGGTTCGGGTTCCTGCTCGTCGTCGCCTACGGAGCCGGTCTCGCCCTCACCCTCACCGTGGCCGGGTTCGCCGTCGTACGGATCGGGGCGCGAGTGGCCGCGCGGCTGGCTCGGCGGCGGACCACGGGGCGGCTGGCCGGCTTCGTCCAGCGGTCGGCTCCGCTGAGCACGGCCGTCGCCGTATTCGTACTGGGATGTGGATTGGTGCTGAGGGGGGCCGCAGGAGCCATGAGTTGAGCTAGCTTGGAGGGGTTTCCACCGTGATGGTCGCTCTGCTGCGGATGGGGGGCTCGTCATGAGCGAAGTGCCGGGCGACGATCGGGACGACGAGATGCTGGTCGCGGGGCGGTACCGGCTGCTCGGCCGGCTGGGCGAGGGCGGCATGGGCGTCGTGTGGCGGGCCCGCGACGAGCTGCTGGGGCGGGAGGTCGCGGTCAAGGAGGTGCGGGCGCCGGCCGCGCTCGACACCAGCGACGTGCGGCGGCTCTACGCACGCCTGGAGCGCGAGGGCTGGGCCGCCGCCCGGATCTCGCACCGCAATGTGGTCACGGTCTACGACGTGGCGACCCATGACGGCCGCCCGTGGATCGTGATGGAGCTGATCCGCGGTCTGTCGCTCTCCGAGGTCCTGGATGCCGAGGGGTCCATGACCCCGCAGCGTGCCGCGCACATCGGCGCCGAGGTCCTCGCCGCGCTGCGCGGCGCGCACGAGGCGGGGGTGCTGCACCGGGACGTGAAACCGGGGAACGTGCTGCTCGCGAACGACGGCCGCGTCGTCCTGACGGACTTCGGGATCGCGAGGGTCCAGGGGACGTCGAACCTGACCATGACCGGCGAACTGGTCGGCTCGCCCGAGTTCCTCGCCCCGGAGCGGGCGCTCGGCCGCACACCGGGACCGGAGTCGGACCTCTGGTCGCTCGGCGTGCTGCTGTACGCGGCGGTCGAGGGGCATTCGCCGTTCCGCCAGAACACACCGCTCAGCACGCTGCGCGCGGTCGTCGACGAGGAGTTGCCACCGCCGCGCAGGGCGGGGGCGCTGGAGCCGGTCATCGCGGGGCTGCTGCGGAAGGATCCGGCGGAGCGGCTGCCGGCCGAGGAGGCCGAGCGCCGGCTGCGGGTCCTGGGAGCCGGCGGTACGCCACGTACCGCTCCCCCGCCCTCCTCCGGCCCGCAAGCCGTGACGGTCACCTCGGCCACACCCACCGCACCCACCCCGCCCACCGCACCGGCCACGCCGGTCGGGTCCTTCGGGCCACCCACACCCACGCCGTCCTCCACCACGTCACCGGGCAATCCGCGCCGTGCCGCGGTCGTACTGACCGCCGGGATCGCCGTGCTGCTCCTGTCGATCGGCGGCCTCACCTACGCCCTGGTGAACGGCGGCCTCCCGGACGACGGCGGCAAGGGCAGCGGCGGCAGCGGCAACAGCGCCGGCGGCGGCACGAACGGTGGCTCCACGAGCGCCGGTGCCACGGCCGGTCCGGGTGCGACCGGGGACGGCTCGTCCGCCGATACTCCGGGGCCCGCGGACAGCACGACGCCGGGCGGCCACAGTTCCGCGACGACAGCGCCCCCGCGGCAGAGTGTCAGGGTGTACGTCGAGGCGGTGCACGGCAGCTACAGCGGGACCTGCCCGGCACCCGAGGCCGAGGCGCCCGCCTTCAGGGCGACGGTCACGGTGGGCCGTATCCCCGTCTCCGTCGGATACCGCTGGGTGACCGAGAGCGGCAAGGGTTCCGACGCGGGCTGGAAGACGCTCGACTTCCCCTCCGGGGAGGGGAAGTCGCGGCACGTCAATCACATCGAGCCGACGTACGCGCAGGGCTCGACGCACCACGACCGGATCCGGGTGGAGGTCCGGAGTCCGGTTGTGGCGCGGTCCAACTGGGTGGCGTTCTCGGTGACGTGCGAGCCGGAGTCGCCGACGGGCGACCCGGGCGGATCCACGGACGGATCGACGGACGGATCGACGGAGGGCTCCACTCAGGGTGCCACTGGCGGCGCCACCTACGGGGCCTCCGGCGGACCTTCCTATCCTGCGGTTTCGGTTACGCCACCGCCCTGAACGGTGGCAGATAGCCGCCCGACTGTCCGGACGCGGTGGGGTGGTACGACTCGCTGATGTTCAGCCAGTTGAGGCTGTGCAGCCACGCGGAGCCGGAGCAGATCTCGTGCCCGGTGAAGGCCGGTGCGACATCGGCGTAGGTGAATCCGTGGTCGGCGACACGCTTGGCGATGGCGGCGTTGAGATGGTCGGCGCCACCATTGATCGCGGCGCGCTCGTTCTCGGTGAGCCCCGCGAGGCAGCTGCCGCCGAGCTTGTAGAAGCGGGGGTAGCCGAGGACGACGACACGCGCGGCCGGCGCCTTGGTGCTGATCGCGCTGTACACCGAGTCGAGCCGTCCGGGCAGTGTGGTGTCGACGTAGCGCTTCGCCTCCTCGACACGGGCGATGCAGTTGGCCTCGGACTGCAGCACACAGGTGGTCATGACGTCGGCGAAGCCGGCGTCATTGCCGCCGATGGTGAGGGAGACCAGGTCGGTCGCGGAGTTGAGCGGAGCGAGCTGACTGCTCGTCACATCGTTCGTTCTGGCGCCCGAGCAGGCGGTGAAGGCGAAGGACGAGGGCGAGTTGGCCGCGGCCCAGAGTGCGGGATAGGCGCGATTGGTGCGCTTGCAGTTGCCGCTGCCGCTGATGTAGGAGCCGGCGCCGAGGCCCGAGGAGTACGAGTCGCCGAGAGCCACGTAGTCGACCGCCGCGGCCTGCGTGGCCTGCGCCGGACCGGCTCCGCTGAGGGAGAGGACGACGCCGAGGAGGAGTGAGGATGAGATTGCCGCGATTCGGGACAGTTTCATGGAACCTCCCATTAGCAGGATCTCTGCTCAACTGTCGTAGCATGTCCCATAGTTCACCGGAAGTGTTCATGCCAAGAACAATCGGCGAGCGGTCGCCCGCCGAGCACGGACGGACCGCTTCCTGACACCCCGGACGCACTGCTCCGCAAGCTCTCCTCCGGAAGCACTTCTTGACGGCCCGTCGGGTACTGCGCAGCATGACAAGCCTCAGCATCCAGGCAATCCGCCATCCTGAGGGGCAAACACGCCCATGCAGACGATCTTCACCAAACCGGCCGTACTCCGGACGGACGTCCTTCCGGCGCTGGCGGGCGGAGCACTTGCCGCGTCAGCAGTGGGCGCGACGCTGGCGCTCGCCGGACTCGAGTCGCCCCTGCGCGCGCCGTTCGCGCTCTTCTACCTCGCCGTCGCACCGGCCGCCGGACTCGCCGCGGCGCTCCGCCCCATGGCACCGGCGGCCCGCATCCCCCTGTCCGCGGCCGGCGCGGTCCTGATCGACCTGCTCGTCGCCCAGTCGATGCGGGCGCTGGATCTGTGGTCGGTGGAGAGCGGAGTCACCACTGTCGCAGCGATCACTTTCTTGCTCTTTGTCATCGGAATACGGAACAGGCTCGCGCATTTCCGTCTCTGGAGGAAAAAGATGTAAAAAGGTGAGCCCTTGTTCCAGGTCTTGCCATACAGTCCTAATCATCAATACCGTCGTACATCCACCCGCAACGGTCCATCGTGCAAGGCGACTCCAGGGGAGGAGTCGAGCGTCGCGATGACTCCGGGGCGGGGCGCGGTAGGGGGGTGCCGTGCTCGGTCATGCACTTGTGCCGAGTCGCGTGCCGCGCGGCCAGCAGTACCAGCTCACCCAACCTGCACGGAGATCGATGCCGTCCTGGCCATGGTGAGAACCCCCCTTTCGAACCGGACATTCATCCGGACCGCCCGGGGGTGGGCGGTCCACCGGACGAGAGGGAAACCGACTCATGAGCTCGTTCCTGCGCCCGGCGGTCCCGGGTCAAGATCCGCTGACCACGGCCAGCACAGCCACCGCGGCCACCGCGGCCACCGCGACGGCGACCGCCACGACAACGCTCGGCCGAATACCGGCCCAGTACCGTCCGATCTCCTCTCATCTCGCGATCGCGCCGCCGGTCAGCGTCGTGATCCCGGCCATGAACGAGGCGGAGAACCTTCCGTACGTGTTCAAGACACTGCCGGAATGGATCCATGAAGTCGTCCTCGTCGACGGCAATTCCACGGACAACACCGTGAATGTGGCCAGGGAGCTGTGGCCCGACGTCAAGGTCGTCAAACAGGCGGGAAGAGGCAAGGGCGACGCGCTCATCAGCGGATTCGCCGCCTGCACCGGCGACATCATCGTCATGGTCGACGCGGACGGCTCCGCCGACGGCCAGGAGATCGTCAGCTATGTCTCCGCCCTGGTCGGCGGCGCCGACTTCGCCAAGGGCTCACGCTTCGCCAACGGCGGCGGCACCGACGACATGACACCCATCCGCAAGCTCGGCAACCGCGTCCTGTGCGGAATCGTCAACGCCAAGTTCGGCGCCCGCTACACCGACCTCTGCTACGGGTACAACGCCTTCTGGCGTCACTGCCTCGACAGAATCACCCTGGACTGCACCGGCTTCGAGATCGAGACCCTGATGAACATCCGGGTCGTCAAGGCCGGACTGCGGGTCCAGGAAGTGCCCAGCCACGAGTACCTGCGCATCCACGGCGTCAGCAACCTCAGCGCCGTACGGGACGGGCTGCGGGTCCTCAAGGTGATCCTGCAGGAGAAGGGTGTCCGCCGCACCTCGCGCCGTGCGCCCGCCATCACCCTCAAGGCCCCGCGGGGAGAGGTCTCTTGAGTCACGTGAGCAACGCGATTCACCGGCGTTTCTCCGTGGTGATCTGCGTCTACACCGAGGACCGGTGGGAGGACATCCTCGCGGCGGTCGACTCGGTACGGATGCAGTCGCTGCCGGCCCTGGAGACGCTCCTCGTCGTCGACCACAACGCGGCGCTGCTGGAGCGGCTCGGCAACGAGTTCAAGGGCTGCGGGACCGCCATGACACAGGGAGAGGTGCGGGTGCTCGCCAACGCGGGCCCCCGCGGCCTCTCCGCCGGGCGCAACACCGGAATCGCCGCGGCCCGCGGCGACATCGTCGCCTTCCTCGACGACGACGCCGTGGCCGAGCGCGACTGGCTGCGCTGGTTCGACGAAAGCTACGACGATCCGCGGGTCATGGCCGTCGGCGGGCGGACCGTGCCGGCCTGGGCATCGGGCCGCAGACCGGCATGGTTCCCCGAGGAGTTCGACTGGGTCGTCGGCTGTACCTACCGGGGGCTGCCGCACGGACGCGTCCGGGTGCGCAACGTCCTCGGTGGCAACGCGTCCTTCCGGCGTGCCGCCTTCGACGCCACGGGCGGCTTCGCCACCGGCATCGGACGCGACGGCGACAAACGGCCGCTGGGCTGCGAGGAGACCGAGCTGTGCATCCGGCTCAGCCGTGCTCTCCCGCACGCGGTGCTGCTGATCGACGACCGCGCCGTCATCCACCACAAGGTCCCCGCCGGGCGCGAGAGGTTCGGCTACTTCCGTACCCGTACCTACGCCGAAGGCCTGTCCAAGGCGCTGGTCTCGCACAGCGTCGGCAGCGGCAAGGGCCTGGAGACCGAGCGGCGGTACACCACCCGGGTGCTCCCGGCGGGCGTCGCGCGCGGGCTGCGCGACGCACTGCTGGGGCGCCGGGGCGGCGCGGGCCGGGCCGGCGCGATCGTCGCCGGTGTCGCCACCGCGGCGACGGGGTACGCGCTGGCGAGCGTGCGCACCCGCGGCGGAGTGGCGTTCTCACACGGCCCGATCACCGCGTACGCGCCCAGGGGCACGGCGGGCCCTGGCACGGGAGGTGAGTCGTCATCGTGAACCGGGCCGCGACCCGGGCCGCGGACCAGGCAGTCCCGATCCTCATGTACCACGCGGTCGGGCACCGGCCCGCGCCGGCGACGCTCGGGCTGTCCGTATCGCCGGACGCATTCGCCGAGCAGATGGCGCTGCTCGGCGAGCGCGGATTCACCCCGATCACGACGGCCCGGCTCGGACAGGCGTGGCGGCACGGGGAACCGCTGCCGCCGCGGCCCGTACTGATCACCTTTGACGACGGCTACGAGGGCGTGCACCGGCATGCCCTCCCCGTGCTCGCCGAGCACGGCTTCGCCGCCACCCTCTTCGTGTCGACCGGATGGCTGCGCGGTGCGCACGAGGAGGGCGGCGCCCTCGACACCATGCTCGACTGGGACCAGGTACGGGAGCTGGCCGCCGCGGGCACGGAGACCGGCGGCCACACCCACACCCATCCGCAGCTCGACCAGCTCGACGACGTCCGGCTGCGCTTCGAGACCCTGCGCTGCAAGGAGATCATCGCCGAGGAACTGGGAGCGGCTCCGGTCTCGTTCGCCTACCCGTACGGCTACTCCAGCCGGCGCGTCAGGCAGATGGTGCGGGCGGTCGGCTTCGCCCAGTCGCTGGCCGTGGGCAATGCGCCCGCCCGCCGGCGCCAGGGACCGTATGCGCTGGAGCGGGTGACCGTGCGGCGCTCCACCGGCATCGAGGAGTTCGAGCGGCTCGTCGAAGGCCGGGCCGTCGCACGCAACTTCGCCCGGGACCGGGCGCTGACGAAGGGCTACGCCGTCGTGCGGGCAGCCCGAAGGACGGTGCGACTGCTCCACACATGAGTGCGAAACCGGTACGTAGCGCCACACGTCAAAACATCGTGCGCGGAGGACCGCAGTGCCGGATCATGGCGCCATGACTGCCAACCCTGAGGACGCTCTGCCGATCCGGCTCAACGTCGACGACAGCGATTCGCCGTCGGACGTCGTCGACGCGCTGTTCCTCGGCCGCTTCGCGACGGGCGAGCAGCCGTATTCGCACAGTTCGACGATCGACCGCGTCAAGCCCGGCGCCACACTGCTGCCGCCGGGCGCCCGGGTGCTGCGCGCCGCGCGCGACGACGACCGCAGCGCCACCCTCGCCGACGGCGACGGCTGGACCCTGTTGATCTCCCGCTGGAGCCGCGGTGCCGACGTCACCGTCACCGCGGTCAGCTCAGAGCTCGCCGAGAAGATCCACCAGCAGGCCACGGACGGTGCCCAGGACGAACCGGAGCCGCAGCCCGAGAATGTGACGATGGGCTTCTGGTACGTGTCCCCGCGCCGTGGCCCGCACCGCACCACCCGCCAGATCAGCGCGGGCACCTGGGCCGAGATCAGGCCCAACTACACGGCGCCGGTGGCCGATGCGATGGACCGGCTGATGAAGGTGACGCCCGACGACATCGCGGGACGGCTGCTGCTTTTGCACGGTCCGCCGGGTACGGGCAAGACATCGGCCCTGCGGACGCTGGCCCGCTCCTGGCGGGACTGGTGCCAGGTCGACTGTGTGCTCGACCCGGAGCGGCTGTTCAACGACGTCGGCTATCTGATGGACATCGCGATCGGCGAGGACGAGGGCACGGCGAAGAGCCGCTGGCGGCTGCTGCTCCTGGAGGACTGCGACGAGCTGATCCGCGGCGAGGCCCGGCACACGGCGGGCCAGGCGCTGTCCCGCCTGCTGAACCTGACGGACGGGCTGCTGGGCCAGGGCCGCAACGTACTGGTCGGCGTCACCACCAACGAGGACCTTGAGCGGCTCCACCCCGCGGTGGTCCGCCCGGGCCGCTGTCTGGCGCGCATCGAGGTCGGCTCGCTGACCCGCAACGAGGCGGTGTCCTGGCTCGGCACCGAGGAAGGCGTGGGCCGCGAGGGCGCGACGCTCGCCGAGCTGTACGCGCTGCGACGCGGGACGACCCCGGCGTCGGTCCCGTCGCAGCACGACGGGGCGGACGCGGGACTGTATCTGTAAAGCGGGGTGCGGGCAGCCGTTCCGCAGTGGGGTTTCCCAGGACTTCGTCCGGGGAGAGGAACGACTGCCCACCACGAGGTCAGGCCTCGTACGCCGCCCGTAGCGCGTCCTCGACCGCCGACGCCGCGTCCGCACGGGACAGCCCGAGACGGTGGGCCTGCTCGGCGTACGCCTGGGCCGCCGCCGCGGCCTGGCGATCCGCCGCTTCGCCCGCGGCGGCGACGAAGGTGCCGTTGCGGCCGCGGGTCTCGATCACCCCGTCGCTCTCCAGGGCGCGGTACGCCTTGGCGACGGTGTTCGCCGCGAGCCCGAGCTCCTCCGCGAGGCCCCGGACGGTCGGCAGTTTGTAGCCGACGGGCAGCCTGCCCGAGCGGGCCTGTGCCGAGATCTGGGAACGGAGCTGCTCGTAGGGCGCGGAGGCGGAGTCCGTGTCGATGACGATTTTCAAGGTCACAGAGCGATTGTCGCGTACTTCGGCCCCGCCGCCGGAAAATGGGAGGCATGCGCGCAGGGCTCGCGCGTAGCGTGCGGATCCATGACTGTGATCGTCCGGGATTTCCGCCCCGAGGACGCCGAGGGATTCGCCGTGGTCCGGCGCGCAGCCCTCCCGTTCATGCTGACCAGCGCCGCATCCGTGAGCTTCGACGTGACGCACGCGCACCCCCGCTCGCGATACCGGCCGTTGGTCGCCGAGGAGAGCGGCGAGATCATCGGCACGGCGCAGGTGGGGCTCGCGTACGACAGTCCGGAGCCGGGAGTCGGCTACGCGAACGTCTACGTCCATCCGGAGCGGCGCGGGCGGGGCGCGGGGTCGATGATCGTGCGTGCCGCGGAGGGGCACCTCACGGCGGCGGGCGCGACGAGCGTCTACTCCTGGGTGCTGGACGAGCCGGCGAACCGTGCCTTCGCCGAGCGCTGCGGCTACCGGGCGAGCCGCTCGGCGCACTTCCTCCGCCTCGATCTGGCGGGTGGGGACCTCCCGCCACTGCGGACGCCACCCGCCGGTGTGCGGATCCTCTCCGGCGCCGATTTCGCGTCCGACCCGCGACCGCTGTTCGAGCTGGACGCGGAGACGATGGCCGACGAACCGAGCGATGTCGGCGTCGAGTTCACGGACTACGGGCACTGGCTGACCGAGACCTGGGGCCATCCGCTGGTCAGCCGCGAGCTGACCTCCGTCGCCGTGGTGGACGGCCGCCCGGTGGCGTTCAGCCTGGCCCGTACGGACGGCTCGACCCGCTACGGCACGGTGATGACGGGCACGGCCCGCGCCTTCCGCGGCCGTGGGCTGGCCAAGCTCGCCAAGAACGACTCGCTGCACCGCGCCCGCGCCGCCGGGTTCACGCAGGCCTTCACCGGCAACGACGCCGGCAACGGCCCGATGCTGGCCATCAACAAGTGGTTCGGCTACGAGATCTGCGCGACGGAGGTACGGCATGTCCGCACGCTGGGTTGACGTCGTCCTGGTCAAGGCCGGCCGCACGAAGATCCTCCCCCACAGCCCTTCGGGCGTGGGAGGTACCCCCACCCCGGCGGAGGTCGTCTGCGACGACGGAACCCGCGTCACCGTCCGCGCGCCCTGGGCCGGTGCGGGCGTACGGGACTTCGGGTTCGTCCGCTTCGAGCCCGGTGACATCTTCACGGAGCACTACTGGCGGGACCGGTGGTACGCCGTGAAGGAGGTGCGCGGGCCCGACGGCACGCTGAAGGGCTGGTACTGCGACATCACCCGGCCGGCCGCCGTCTCCGGTGACGAGCTGGTCGTCGAGGATCTGGACCTGGATCTGTGGGTGTCGGCCGACGGTACGCAGATCCTCCGGCTGGACGAGGACGAGTTCGCCGAGAGCGGCCTCGCGGACGCCGATCCACGGGCCGCCGAGGAGGCCGAGCGCGCCCTGGACACGCTCGAACTCCTCGCCCGCAAGGGCCGGTTCGTCACGCTGCTCGACCGGCAGCCGTAACCGGGAGCGGCACCGCCCGCTGCGGCAGGCCGGGGTCGTACGCGATCGGGTCGTCGTCCTCGTGCCAGTGGACGACGAACCGCTCCCCCGTGCGGTACGCCTCGAACCCGGCCCGGCAGTAGGCGACCATGTCGTCCGGGAGCGCGCTGAGCGGATGCCATCCGAGCTCGGAGCACTTGTGGGGCTCCCGGTTGTACGGCTCGCCGCCCGTGCCGTATTCCGCTTCGAAGAACCAGCCCGTCCGGGGCGGATCTCCCGGCCCGCGGTGCTGCATCACCAGCGCGACGCGCAGATCGTCCGGCCCCAGCTCGATCCCGATCTCCTCGAACGCCTCGCGCGCCATCGCCTCGCGCACGTCCTCACCGTCCTCGACGTGCCCGGACGGACCGTTCCACAACCCGTCCCCGTATCCGGTGCCCGCCCGGCGGGCCAGCAGGACCTCGCCGCCCCTGCGCAGGACGAGGTGGACGTCCACGACCTCGCTGTGCCGTCGGGACGGTGCCATGTACGCCACCAGTGCGTACCGCTCGTCGTCCACCGCGCGGCCCCACAAGGCCGGGTCCTGCGAGAGCCGTTCGAGCCGGACGTGGTCGGTGAGCGGCGCGAGGGCCGTGGTCAGCCGCTGTGCCGGCAGCCCGGTCTCGCCCCACACCCCCTCGACCAGCACCAGCCGCCCTCCCGGCCGCAGCAGCGCAGCCCACCGGCCGAGCGCCGCCTCGGGGTCGGGCAGCGCCCACAGGACATGGCGGACCAGGACGACGTCGAACCGCCTCTCCCCCACCGGGGGCCGGTCCGCCGGGCCGACGAGCACCTCGGCGCTCGTACCCGCGAGCTTGCGGCGCGCGGCCGCGGCCATGCGCGGCGCGAGATCCACGGCGGTCACCCGGTGGCCGTGCTCGGCGGCGAGGAGGGCGAGGCTGCCCGTACCGCACCCCAGATCGAGCACGTCCGACGGCTCGCCGGGCAGCCAGTCCGTCATCCGCGCGGCCCACGCCGCGCGGACAGCAGGATCCAGCAGCCCGTGATCGGGCTCGTTGTCGAAGGTGTCCGCGGCAGCGTCCCAGTCGATCGTCGTCATGCGTCCGATCCTCGCAGCCACCACTGACATTGAGACTGGGACACGGCACTGCTCAACGGGCCGCTCAGCGCAGGGGCTTGCGGTAGTGGATGCGGTCGTAGGGGCCTTCGACGCGCCGCTCGACGACCTGGTAGCCGTACCGCGCGTACATCTTCTGGTTCTCCCACATCTTCGCGTTGGTGAGCAGCCGGACCTCGGGCAGGCCGAGCTCCCGTGCGTGCGATTCCACGAAGGCCAGCAGGCGCCGGCCCAGGCCCGTGCCCTGGGCGTCGGGGTGAACGGCGATCGAGTCCAGGTAGAGGTGATCGGGGCCGGGGATCAGCACCAGGACGCCCATCACCGGGTCGCCCGTGACGTACACCCTCCCCGCCGCCACGTTGGCCGCGTGGTCCGCCTCCATCGGGGCCGGCACGAGACCGATCCGTTCGATGTAGTGGTGATAGGCCGCGTCGGTCACGGCCTTCACGCGCGGTATGTCGGCAGCGGCGGCGGGGAGGATGTCGTCGGTCATGCCGTCACATTACGACGGCGAGTGATCAGCTTCTTGAGCAAGGGCCACGCCAGCAGCACCACGATCACGGCCCACACCGTCACCGAGAACGGGGTGTTGACCAGGCCGGTCACGCTGCCGTCGCTGATCTGGAGCGCGCGGCGCAGCTGCTGCTCGGCGGCCGGGCCGAGGATGACCCCGATGACCGCGGGGAGCACCGGGAGGCCGTACCGTCGCATGCCGAAGCCGATCAGGCCGATGATCAGCAGGATCACCAGGTCCAGCGTCTCGCCGCCCACCGCGTACGCGCCGACCGCCGCGAAGAACAGGATCCCCGCGTAGAGGTACGGCCGCGGGATCCGCAGCAGCTTCGCCCACAGCGGTGCGAGCGGCAGGTTGAGCGCGAGCAGCAGCACCATGCCGACGAAGAGCGAGGCGATCAGGCCCCAGACCAGGTCGGGTTCGCGTTCGAAGAGCAGCGGTCCGGGCTGGATGCCGTACTGCTGGAAGGCGGCGAGCATCACGGCCGCGACGGCGGTCGTCGGCAGGCCCAGGGTGAGCATCGAGACGAGCGTGCCCGCGGCGGAGGCGGACGCCGCCGACTCCGGTCCCGCCACACCTTCGATCGCGCCCTTGCCGAACTCCTCCTTGTGCTTGGAGAGTCGCTTCTCGGTGACGTACGAGAGGAACGTGGGGATCTCCGCGCCGCCGGCCGGGATCGCGCCGAACGGGAAGCCGATCACGGGTCCGCGCAGCCATGACTTCCAGGTTCTGCGGACGTCGGACCTGCCGAGCCACGGCCGGCCGACGGGAATCGCCTCCCCGGCCGTGCGCCGCAGATGCGCGGCGACCCACAGCGCTTCGCCGATCGCGAAGAGTCCGACGGCGACGATGACGACGTCGATGCCGTCGGCGAGCTGGAGCGAGCCGAAGGTGAGCCGCTGCTGCCCGGTCATCTGGTCCAGCCCGACCAGGCCGAGGGTGAGACCGATGAGCAGCGAGGCAAGCCCGCGGATCCTCGACGAGCCGAGCACGGAGGTGACGGCGATGAACGCCAGCACCATGATGGCGAAGTAGTCGGGTGCGCCGATGTCGACGGCGAGTTCGGCGACGGTCGGGGCGAGGGCCACCAGCAGGGTCGTGCCGATCATGCCGCCGGCGAAGTGACCGACGGCGGCCGCCGCGAGCGCCTGTGCGCCGCGGCCCGCCTTGGCCATCGGGTTGCCTTCCATGGCCGCGACGACGGCCGCGCTCTCACCGGGTGTGTTGAGCAGGATGGATGTCGTGGAGCCGCCGAACATCGCGCCGTAGTAGATGCCGGCGAACATGATGAAGGCGCCGGTCGGTTCGAGTCCGTACGTGACCGGCAGCAGCAGCGCCACCGCCATCGCGGGTCCGATGCCGGGCAGGACGCCGATCGCCGTGCCGAGCAGGACGCCGAGCGCGGCCCAGAGGAGATTGACCGGCGTCAGCGCCGTCCCGAAGCCGTCGAGGAGGGAGTTGAGCGAATCCATCGGCTAGAGCACCCCCATCAGCGGGCCACCGGGCAGCGGAACCCCGAGCAGGTTGTTGAAGACGAAGAAGGTGACGAGGGAGAGAACGGCCGCGATCAGCGGGTCGCGGTGGAGGTGGCGGCTGCCGAGCGCGTAGGCCGAGCCCCAGAAGAGCAGCGCCCCGGAGACGGGGAAGCCGAGCGTGTCGATGAGGACGGCGGCCGCGAGGAAGACCCCGGCGAGCAGCAGCACCGTACGCCAGTCGCTCGGCTCGGACAGGTCGATGTCCTCGCCGCTCTCGGATTCTCCGCGGCCGCCGCGCAGTACGTCGACGGCGAGGAGTACGGCGACGAGGAGCAGGCCGGTGCCGACGACGACGGGGACGGTCCTGGGCCCGATCGGACCGCGCTGTGCGATGTCGACGTCCATCGTGAGCGCGTCCGTCAGCACGAGCACCCCGATGAGGAACAGCAGCAGGCTGACGCCGAGTTCCGAGTGTTCCCGCACCCAGGAGCGGCGTGACGCCGTCGTGGCGCCGGTCGTGGTTTCCGTCGTGGTCTCCGTGCTGCTCACAGTCCCAGCTCCTTCAGCACCGAGTCGACGCGGGTGTCCTGCTCGTCGAGGAAGTCGCCGAACTCGTCCCCGGGCAGGAAGGCGTCGTCCCAGCCGTTCTTCTTCATCGAGTCCTGCCACTGCTCGGAGTCGTGCAGCTTCCGGACGAGGCCGATGAGCTTGTCGCGTTCGGCGTCGGAGAGCCCGGGCGGCGCGACGATGCCGCGCCAGTTGGTGAAGTCGGTGTCGAGTCCGGCCTCACGGAGGGTGGGGGCGTCCAGTCCGGGCACCCGCTTCGGGCCGGTCACGGCCAGCAGCCGCAGCTCTCCGGACTTGATCTGGTCGAGGTACTCGCCGACGCCCGAGACACCGAAGGCGACCTTGTTGCCGAGGATCGAGGCGAGCAGTTCGCCGCCGCCGTCGAAGGGGATGTAGTTGACGGACTTGGGTGCGATGCCCGCGGCCTGCGCCATCAGCATCGGCGCGAGATGGTCGGGCCCGCCGGGCGAGGAGCCGCCGCCGACGGGCAGCTTGCCCGGGTTCTTCTTCCAGGCGTCGATGAGGTCCTGGAGGCTCTTGTACGGGGAGTCCTTGGCGACCACCACGATGTCCTGCTCCTCGGTGAGCCGGGCGATCGGGGTGGTGTCGGCGAGAGTCTTCGGCGACTTGTTGGTGTGGACGGCGCCGACGACCCCGAGGCCCATGGACATGGCGAGCTTGCCGTTGCCGTGCTCGCCGACGAGCCGCGTCAGGCCGACGGTGCCGCCGGCCCCCGGCAGGTTGAACACCTCGATGTTGTGGGTGAGCTCGGCGTCCTCGGCGTTCCTGGCCGCCGTACGGGCGGTGATGTCGTAGCCGCCGCCGGGCGAATTGGGGACCATGAAGCGCAGGCCGGGAATCTGGGTGCCGGTGTCGGCGCCACTGCCGGTGGTGAGCAGCGGCGGGCCCACGAGCACCAGCAGCGCCGCCCCGAGCAGGGCGAGTGGAGTGCGCAATCGCACGCGTGCCGCCTTTCGAGCAGAGCAGGGACCTTGTGAAGTGGCCCACATGTTGCCTGCGCGTCAAGAAGCTGTCTCTCTTCCGGAATCAACGGACGTTGTGGTCCTTGCGGTCGCCGCCTAGCGTGTCGGCGTGACGCTGTGCTTTCCCGGGGGACCACCCCCGGACCCCCGGTCGAAGAGCAGAAACCCAGGGCTGATCGGGCCGGCTTCGCGAGGTGACTCCCGGTGAACGTGCTGGTGGTGGACGACGACTTCATGGTCGCGAAGCTGCACAGCCGCTATGTGTCCGTCATGCCCGGTTTTACGGTCGTCGGGGTGGCGCACAGTGGCGCCCAAGCGCTGCGCGCGGCCGACCGGCTCCGCCCTGATCTCGTGCTGCTGGACATCTATCTGCCCGACATGGACGGCATCGGTGTGCTGCGCGAGCTGCGCGCGGCGGAGGGGCGCGACAAGGACCGGCAGCCCGCCGACGTCCTGTTCATCACGGCCGCCCGGGACGCCGGAACGGTCCGCTCCGCACTGCGCGCCGGCGCCCTCCACTATCTGATCAAGCCCTTCAGCCAGGCGGCACTCCACGAACAGATGCGGCATGTGGCGTCCCTGCGGACCCGGATCGACGCACTGGACGAGGCCCGCCAGGAGGACGTCGACCAGATCTTCGG
Source organism: Streptomyces sp. NPDC054841 (assembly GCF_053611045.1). Classification (NCBI taxonomy): domain Bacteria; kingdom Bacillati; phylum Actinomycetota; class Actinomycetes; order Kitasatosporales; family Streptomycetaceae; genus Streptomyces; species Streptomyces sp. NPDC054841. Next base: position 15,787 of record NZ_JBSGZO010000097.1, read on the forward strand.
CACTCGCCCACCCGGCTCCCGCGAGCTCCCCAAGGGCCTCGCCGCCCACACCGCCGACCTGGTCGACCGCATCCTCCGCGCCCATCCGGAGGGCGTCTCGGCCTCGGAATGCGCAGAGGCGGGCTCCCTGTCCCGGGTGAGCGCCCGCCGTTACCTCGAGTACTTCGCGGAGACGGGGCGCGCGGAGGTGACGCTCAAGTACGGGGGGACGGGGCGTCCGGAGCGGCGGTACCGGCGGCTCGGGTGAGGTCTCGGCGGGCGGCCCGAGGAGCGGCCAACGTTTCCGGGCCGGCCTCGATACGGGCCTACGCCACCACGAAACCCGCGGCCCCAGCCGCGGCAGCAGCTCCGGCTCAGACTCAGAACGACCAGCGCGCCCTCCGGACGCTCAATGACTCGTCGGATCGGCATACCCGTCCATGGCCAGGTTGCGCAACCGCCCGTACCGGCCGCTGAGTACCTTGCCGAAGGCAGGCACGTCCATGCCGTCGTCTGCCATCAGGCACATATGCCCCGTACTGTGACCGGCCTGGCCGCACACCAGGTCCCGCTGGTCCAGGGCCACCAGAGAGTGAACGGCCGTGAGCAACTCCTGTTCGTCCATGACCAGGCAGTCAAGCACGGGCCAATGACACTGCCCCCGGGCTGACCGACGTGATCGAACCTTGGCCGGACGAGGGCCGATATCCGCGGCTCGACCACAGAGCGATCTTCAGAAAGCGAAGGCCTCTTGAATCCTGGCAGCTCAGCGAACAGATAATCGGTTGCCTGTCGGCGATGGTGGTGGATGCAATGTCCGGCATGGTCACCCAGGTGCGCCCGCCACGGCGAGATGAGATGAACGCGTACTACCGGGCCATGCCACTCTGCGATCCGGGCAAACGGCAACCGGATCGTCACACGGGAGACGCCAGCGCATGAATACGCCACCATCGCCGACTGGAGCGGAGCGGACTGACGGATCATCCGTCCGGATCGGCGCCCTCGTTCCGCTGACTCGGCCGGGCTGGGTCGAGGCGGGCCAACACTTGCTCGCCGGCCTCGAACTGGCCGTTCACGAAGTCAATGACGCCGGCGGGATCGCCGGAAGACCACTCGAGCTGGTGGTCCGGGACACCGCGGCTGATCCACAGAGGGCCGCGGCGGCCGTGGACGAACTGGCTCGCCTGGGCGTGGCTGCCCTGGCGGGGGAGTATCACAGCGTCGTCGCCCGCGCCGCTGCCGCCAGGGCCGACGCCCTCGGCCTGCCGTTCCTCTGCTCGTCAGCGGTTCTCGACGCGCTCACCGAACAGCCGACGGACTGGGTCGCGCGCCTCTCCCCGCCGCAGTCCCGCGGCTGGCAGGTCTACGCAGACTTCCTCCTCGGCGCGGGCCACAGCCGAATCGCCGTAGCAGCCCAGCCGAGCGTCTACTGGGCATCCGGGACCCGCATTCTGCGGGACCACCTCGCTCCACGCGGCGGCACCGTCATCGAACTCGACATGAGCGCGCTCACCCCCACGGCCGTGTGCGACGAACTCGTCGACCATCGCGCGACAGCCCTCCTTCTTCTGGTCGGCCACCCGGAGCCGGCAGTGCCGATCGTCAAGGCTGTCCGCCGCGACCAGCGCCTCGCCGAGATCATGATCGGCGCTCCGGCCGGACAGCCGGAGTTCGCCGAATGGGCGACGTTGCTGGGCGACGACAGCGCCGCGATCCCGTTCTTGCGCTACCTGCCCGAGCGCCTCAGCCCACTCGGCGCACGGGTAGAGGCGGCCCTTCGCGAGCGGCTGGCCGAAGCGCCCTCCTTCGTCGCCTTCGAGGGCTACGACACGGTCGCCGTCCTCGCCGATGTGCTGCGTTCTCACGGCGCGGACCGGGCGCGCACTGCCGAATCCTGGCCGCGCGTCGCAGTCGAAGGCACCCGCGGGCAGATCCAGTTCTCCCGCACGCCGGGCATCAGCGTCTGGCAATGGGCTCGGACGCCGATCCAAGTCGTTGACCGGGATCCGGCGGAACCCGATCGCTTTCGGGTCCTTCACGCCGGCTGAGAGAGCACAGAGGTCCAACTGCCCGGATCTGTCGGGACTTGAGGCTGTCTACCTGTCTACCTGTTGATACGGGCTCTCGGCTTCGCGGCGGGGCCCCGACCGCATTCTCAGGCTATCGCGGGGGCAGCCAGCGCTGGCCCGGGGCAGCCCGGAGAAGGCCGGCAGTCGGACCGGCATCAAGATCAGTCTCAGCGCCAACCACGGTTCCATTGATCCCCGAACGCCGTGTTCGTGGTCCTCTCGCCTCGGTCCCGGGCAGCGCCGCCCGGCCTGTACTGAGCACAACGAACAGCCCAACACCTCGGGTGCGCCGGACTCGTCAGCGGGAATGCCATGAGCGTGCCACGGATAATCGCCGGCTGCCCAGCATTCTTAGGCATGGAAGCGGATACGCCGGCGGCCAGTTAGGAGCGCCTCCCAGCCGGCCGCCTCTCGACACCCAGCCGTATCGGCATGGCGGCACGGAAAGGGCAGCTCCATCCGCCGCCAGCTGAGCCATGAGCAGGCAGACCGTTACTCGTCGGCCCGAGCGGTACCGGGACTATCGGTTCGGGCTCGGCTGATGTGCCCGGTGTGCGTCGCGCAGCAGATCGGGGGCGAATTGGCGGTGCTTCTTGGCCAGCGGTGGCCAGATGCGCGAGGCCACCGGGCGGTCGTAGCGGACGAACGTGGCGAGCGAGACCTGTTCGTCATCGGCCTGGACGACGAGGTGCCCGGTCAGGAACCAGGAACGGGCCTCGAGCCTGATCCAGTCGTCGCCTCGGTCGGCGATCCGCCATCCGGCTACCCGGTCAGGTGACGCCGTGAGCCGCAGGCCGAGCAGTACCCGCCAGATGAACTGCCCCGCGCGGCCCGCCCCGTCCTCGAACAAGACCCTCGCCCACTGCTCGGGTGATCTACCCGGCAGCCCGCCAGCCATGGTGAAGAGATCGACGTAGCCGGGATCGGTCATGGTGCTGAGGGCGCGGATCCGCTCCGGGACCGGCTGCTGTTGACGGACAGCCGGGACGGAAGCCGTGCCCACTCTCGAGTCACGCACTGGTTCGACGTTCATACGGCCTTCCTTTGTGGTCGGACTGCTCAGCGGCAGGACGATGCTAACCTACATACATGTACGTATGTAAGAGGATGGGGTGGTGATGATGACCGGGAAGCCGGAGGGGGTTCGCCGGACGCAGGCAGGCCGGCGGGCCCAGACCAGGGCCGCTCTGCTGGAGGCCGCTGCGCGGGGGCTGTCCATGTACGGGTACGCCAATCTGGTCCTGGACCGCGTGGCCGGCGAGGCTGGTTATACGCGCGGCGCCCTGTATCACCTGTTCGCCAACAAAGAAGAACTTGCGCTCGCGGTGGTGAAGTGGGTCGAGGAGACCTGGGAAGCCGAGGTGGGCCGTCTCGTCGCCGCGGAATCCGACCCTGTCGAGGCGCTGTTGGCGCTGGCGCGGGGGCATGCCGTCTACTGCCGCCGTGACGTGGCCAACGTGATGATGACTTTGAGGGTCGAGTTCGCGGGCCAGGACCATCCGGTCGGCCGGGCGATCACGGACATCGTCGACCGGCTCGAAGCCGACTGCGCCGGCCTGGTCGCCGCCGGGCGCAGCAGCGGGGCCATTCCGCCGGGGCCACCGCCCGCCGAGACGGCATCGGCCTATCTCGGCGTCGTCGAAGCGGTCGGGATCCAGCTCGCCGGCCACGCTCCCTACGACGTCGAACTCGCCGAAAGAGCCGTCCGAGGCCTGCTCAACCTGCCACCTGTCCCGGAGGCCCACGAATGAAACTGCCCAACACCGCGCACACGTCGCGTCCCTGGCGGATCCACGAGATCACCCCCGACTTCGAGGTCGAGGACGTCTGGGTGCTACCGACACCAGGCGGTCCCGACGCGTTCCCCCGGCTGGTGTCGATCATGGTCTCGGACGCGGAGTCGGACAGCTTTCCTCAGGGCGCCCCCTTCCTGGTCCGTTGCCTCTGGGCGGCCCGGCAGAAGATCGGAGCACTGTTGGGATTGGACGGCAAGGACGCCGGTGTGGACTCCCGGGTGCCTTCGCTCCGGGACCGGTTGCCGAGTGATCTGCGTACGGCATCACGGGGCCCGGACTTCAACGACGTGCCCTTCACCTCGCTGTATCTGCTCCAGGACGAGTGGGCGTCCGAGATGGCCAACCGGACCGTACACACCGTCATGCACATGAGCTGGGTTCCGGACGACTCCGGCGGCTACCGTGGCCAGATGGCGGTCCTGGTCAAGCCGAACGGACGACTCGGTGCCGCCTACATGACCGCCATCAAGCCGTTCCGGTCCCTGATCGTGGTTCCGGCGCTCATGCGAAGCATCGAACGCGGATGGAGGGCCGGCGCGGACGACGCCGCCAAGGCTTAGAGGTCGTCTCACGAGGCGGGTTGTCCGTCAGGACGACCCGCCACTCGGAACGCAAGTCGCACCTGGGGCGCGGCGGTGCTGCCTGGCCGACGGCAAGTGGGGCGCGAGTCGGGCCCCATGCGTGTGCGGACCCTCCAGGGCCCTGTTGAAGCCGTACACGTTCCTGTGCAACAACAAGCGTGAGCCGGGTGTCGCTGCTCCGAGCCGGCCGTTGCCCGTGGGCAGGCGCCTCCGGATGGAACCCGCGTCGTCCGCGGACCACAATTCGTCTCCCGACGGACACACCAACGCCAACCACTGGGGAGCCAAAGGGGGAGCCAAACGCGGCGGCACGGGATGGCTCCCCATGGACGACCACGGACGACAGCACGCCGAAACGCGTGGTCACGCGTGCGCTCTCCGCACCGTTCCTGAGCCCCCTCTTACCCCACCCTTAAAGCGAGCATAAGGATCACCATCACCCCGCCCCAACAGGCGATTTCGCGGTTTCGAGGGACTAGCTTGCTGATCGCCGGGGCGGGGTTCGAGCGTCGGTGCCGCTGGTGGTTTCGGGGGGCTGTGCCGCCGCAGCGGACCCCGCGCCCCGGATCCCCCCTCCCCCCATACGCCGCCGTTGAAGGAGATCGTCACCATGACCGCTCGTCGTAGGGCCGCCGCCGTCGCCGTGCTCGGGGTCGCGCCGCTCGCGTTGACCGGGCTGGCCGCATCCCCGGCCGCCGCGCACGGGTCGATGACGGATCCGGTCAGCCGGGTGTCCGCCTGTTACGCCGAGGGGCCGGAGAGCCCGAAGTCGGCCGCGTGCAAGGCGGCGGTCGCGGCCAGTGGGCCTCAGGCGTTCTACGACTGGAACGAAGTCAACATCGCCAATGCGGCAGGCAACCACAAGCAACTGATCCCGGACGGCAAGCTGTGCAGTGCGGGCCGGGACAAGTACAAGGGACTGGATCTGCCGCGTGCGGACTGGCCGTCGTCGAAGCTCGCCGCCGGGAACCACACGTTCCGTTACAAGGGCACAGCCCCGCACAAGGGTTCCTTCGAGCTGTACATCACGAAGGACGGGTACGACCCGTCGAAGCCGCTGAAGTGGTCGGACCTGGAGGCGCAGCCGTTCGCGAAGGTCACCGACCCGAAGCTGGTGAACGGGGAGTACGTCTTCGACGGCACCGTGCCGGGACGGTCCGGGCGGCACCTGATCTATTCGATCTGGCAGCGGTCCGACTCCCCCGAGGCGTTCTACACCTGCTCGGACGTGGTCTTCGGCCAGGGCAACGGTGGTTCCGCGCCCGGTGGCGCGCCGGCGCCGACCGCGTCCGCGCCCTCCGAGGAGCAGATAGAGGACGGCACGGACAAGTCCACGGTCGACCACGGCGGTCACGGCGGGGACGACCACTCCGAGAAGCCGTCGACGGCTCCGGAGACCACGGCCGCCCCGCAGGCGGAGACCACGGAGGCCGGGGCCGCGGACACCCTCAACGCCCCCGCTCCCAACGGTGCCGTCGAGAGCCTCGCCGAGACCGGCGGCGACAGCAACACCCCGTACCTCGCCGTGGGCGGCGCCGCCGTCCTCGCGCTCGGTGCCGCGGTCATGTTCGCCACGGCCCGCCGCAAGGCCACCCCGGCCGGCGGTCGTCACAGCCGCTGACGCGGGCGGCACGGTGGTCATGCGTTCATGCCCGGCTCACTTCACTGCGTGCCGGGCATGAGTTCCACGCGAATGCCGTCTCCCTCGTTGATGATGTACGTCGTGCCCGTCTTCCGGTTCCAGCCCACCGGCAGCAGGTAGTACTTCCCCCCGCGCTCGATCAGTCGCCGCAGCCCGGTGTAGCGGTATCGCAAGTGGGCCTCCTTGCCGAGGTCTTCGACGCGGATGCCGGGGCCGGCCAGGCTGAGGCGATCCGTGCTGAGGACGACGACGGCCGTGCGGTGGATGACGTTCCGGCCGTTTTGGCGGGCGTCGGCCACTCCGATCTGGTTGGCCGCGAGGCTGACCGCCCACAGGACGAGCGCACCGCTCACGGCCATCGCCACCACCCTGCGCACCGGACCGGTGCCCTGACCGGCCTCCTGTTCCTGGTGCGCCGCGCGTCGGTGCACCAGGATGACGCTCACGGCCAGCGCGAGCGCGGCCGCCCAGGCGAATCGCTGGAGCCGCCCTCCGAGGACGAACACCAGGATTCCCGCGGGCAGCAGGACCACGTAGGAGTGCGTCACCGCGAGGATCGCGTGGCGCAGGAGCGCGGCGGGTCCCGGAGGCAGTCGCAGCCGCGCCGGGGAGGGCGGACGAAGAAGGATCAGTGTGGTCAGGGTGACGACGACGACCACGGGTTCGCTCACCAGATTCAGTGCCTGGATGGCCAGTTCGGAGAATCCGATGCCCAGGTTGAACGCGTCGACCCGGAAGTAGTCGTAGTACGCGGTGAGATAGACCGCGCCGAGATAGAACATGACCGCGGCCAGGAGCGATGCCTCCGCCGCCAGGGTCCCGAGCATCCCGGGAG
>NZ_JBSGZO010000098.1:0-22636 GCF_053611045.1 Streptomyces sp. NPDC054841
GACACACCGGCCGCACCCACGGCAGAGGGCACACCGTCACTGCACCCCCGCCGGAGGCACCCCGCACCCCGAGCCCGTCCGGCGTTTGAGGGCGGACACACCGGCCGCAGCCACGGCAGAGGGCACACCGTCACCGCACCCCCGCCGGAGGCACCCCGCGTCAGCCGCCCACCGGAGCCGCGCCCACCACCGTGAGCGCCTGGTCGAGGGCCTGGAGGAAGCGGTTCGTCGTCGTACGGTCGCGGACCGCCAGGCGGAGCCAGTGGCGGTCGAGGCCGGGGAACGTGTCGCCGCGGCGGGCCGCGAAGCCGAGGGCGCGCAGGCGGTCGCGGACCTCGTCGGCCCGGTCGATGCGCACCAGGACGAACGGCCCCTCCGCCGCCTCCACCGCACGCACCTCGTCGAACTCCGCGAGCCCGGCCAGCAGATGCGCCCGGTCCGCCGCGACGCGCCCGGCCGCCGCGGCGGCCTCCGCAAGCGCTCGCGGCGACATGCACGCCTCCGCCGCCGCCAGCGCCGGCGTCGACACCGGCCACAGCGGCTGCGCCCGCTCCAGCTCCGCGATCGTCTCCGGCGCGGCGAGCACGTAACCGATCCGCAGCCCCGCCAGCCCCCAGGTCTTGGTGAGGCTGCGAAGCACCACGAGACCGGGGACGTCGGTCCGCGACGCCAGTGCCTCCGGCTCACCCGGCACCGCGTCCATGAACGCCTCGTCGACGACCAGGACCCGCCCCGGCCGCGCCAGCCGGGCGATCGCGGCAGCCGGATGGAGGACCGACGTCGGATTCGTCGGGTTGCCGATGACGACGAGGTCCGCCGACTCGGGCACGGCCTCCGGATCCAGCCGGAAGCCGTCCTCCTCCCTCAGCACCACCCGCGTCACCGCGTGACCCGCGTCCCGCAGCGCCGCCTCCGGCTCGGTGAACTGCGGATGCACGACCACCGGCCGGCGCACCCGCAGCGCCCGCGCGAGGAGTACGAACGCCTCCGCCGCGCCCGCCGTCAGCAGCACCCGCTCCACCGGCAGCCCGTGCCGCGCGGCGACGGCGGCGCGCGCCGCCCGCCCGTCCGGATAGGCCGCGAGCGACATCAGCGACTCGGCGATGTGCTCGCGCAGCCACACCGGGGGAGTGCCCGTACGGACGTTGACCGCGAGATCGGTCAGTCGCCCGTCCCTCACCTCCGCGTCACCGTGATGCCGCAGATCGTGGAAGTCAGCGTGCGAGTTCATGGTCGTCCTGCGCGTGTCGGGCCTGTGGTGGTACGGGAACGGCGACCGCCTCCCGATAGCGCTCCACGACCACGTCGGCCAACTCCTCGGCAGGACCGATCACTTCGGCGTACCGCACGTCGGCCTCCGGATGCGCCGCCGCCCACCCCTCGGCATGCAGCTGAGCCCGCTCCACAGGACCACCGTCGAACAGGACGTACGGCAGGACGACGATCCGGCGCGCCCCGAGCCGTACACACCGGTCGAGTCCGGCCGGCACATCGGGCGCGGCCGTCGACACGAACGCCGTCTCGACCCCCGCGTACCCACGCCCCTCCCAGAGCAGCCGCGCCGCCCGGTGCACCTCGGCGTTGGCCTCCGGATCGGCCGACCCGGGAGCCACCAGCAGTACGGTCACCTCGGCCCGGTCCCTCGGTGTACGGGCCGCCCCGCCCAGCGCCTCGTCCAGCCGTCGCTCCAGCACGGCGAGCAGTGTCGGATGCGGGCCGAGCGCGCGGCCCCTGGCCAGGGACAGCCCGGGGTGGTCCTGCCGGGCGGCGGCCAGCGCCTCGGACAGGCCCTCCTCGGCCTGCCCGCCGGGCACCAGCGCCAGCGACACGGTGGCCAGCCGCTCGGCGCCCGCCGCGACGAGTTCGGCCACGGCCTCGGTGAGCGGCCAGCGGTCGGCGCCGACGAGGCCGCCGGCGACGGGGATCTCCGGATAGCGGCTGCCCAGTTGCTCCACGAGGTCCAGGAACGCCGCGGCCGCAGCGTCGTGCCGGGCGCCGTCGGCGGCGATGAGCAGTGCGGGCGGCGGGGAAGTCACACGGTCTCCTTGCGGTCGGCGCGGTGTTGCCGGTGCTGCGGGTGCTGCGGTCGGTGCCAGTGCTGCGGGTGTTGCCGGTGCTGCGTGCGGTGCCGGTGCCGGCTGACCGGGCCGCCGACGTTCATGACCGAGATCATGTCCAACGCGGCCGGATCCAGTCCGCACGGATGCCAGTTCCGGAACCGGACCATCCGCAAGCCGCACGATCGCACAGGTCACCCCCGCAGGTCGCCCCCGCGGCTGTGACTTACGTTTCGGTACGAGGAGTTCGCCCCCGCCCCCGCCCACGAGCGCCGCGGCCTCCGCCACCGAGGGAGTTCCCACCGCCTCCCGCGTCCCTGAGGACGGGTGCGGCACCGAGACCCGGGCCAGCTCCGACGCCGGGTACGCCCACAGCGGTACACCGAGCGCCGCCGCGGCCCGGACGATGCCCGGCTCGGCGGCCTTGGCCTCCACGGTCGCCAGCGCGACGACCTCCCCGGTCCCCTCCCCGGTCCCCTCCCCGGTCCCCTCCCCGGTCCCCTCCCCGGTCCCCTCCCCGGTCCCCTCCCCGGTCTCTCGCAGGGCGTCGCGGATCAGCCCCAGCACCTCCTCGAAGGGCGCACCCCGGCGCGCGCCGACCCCGACCACGAACCCACTCATGGCGTGGCACCCGGCGCCGACGGGGTGCTATCGGCTAGCAAGAACGCATGGCGGTGTTCGTCGCGCTCGGCGCGTTCCTGATGACGCTGTTCGGCGGCTGGGCGGCGCAGCGCGTCACCGACCGGCGCCATCTCGTACTCGGGCTCGCGGGCGGGCTGATGCTCGGTGCCGCCGGGCTCGATCTGCTGCCGGAGGCGATGGCCGCGGCGGGCGCGGAGATCTTCGCCGTACCGCAGGCCATGCTGCTCTTCGTCGGCGGGTTCCTCCTCGCCCACGTGGTGGAACGACTGCTGGCGGCACGGCAGGCGTCGCACGGGGCGTACAACGGCGGACATCACACCCACGGCGGGCACGAGCGCGTACCGCAGGTCGGGATGACCGCCGCCGCGGCCATGGTGCTCCACAGCCTCATGGACGGCATCGCCATCGGCGCGGCGTTCCAAGTGGGCGGCGGAATGGGCCTCACCGTCGCGCTCGCCGTCATCACCCACGACTTCGCGGACGGCTTCAACACGTACACCATCGCCAGCCTCTACGGGAACGAACGCCGCAAGGCCCTCGCCATGCTCTTCGCCGGGGCCCTCGCCCCGGTGGTCGGTGCCGCCTCCACCCTGCTGTTCACGATGCCGCAGGAGCTGCTCGGCAGCTACCTCGGTTTCTTCGGCGGCGCGTTGCTCTACCTCGCCGCCGCCGAGATCCTGCCCGAGGCGCATCATGAGCATCCCGCCCGCTCCACCCTGCTGTGCACGATCGCGGGTGTGGCGTTCATCTGGCTGGTGACGGGCCTGGCGGAGTGACGGCCGCCCGTGCCTCATGCCCACCCCCGGCCGTGTCTCATGCCTGCCCGGACCATTGCGCGCACCGCCGCACGAGGCGGCTCGCCGCGTCGGGCACGGCCGCCCAGTGCGTGTGCACATAACTCGCGTGCACACCCTGCTGTACGAAGCCCTCCACACGCCGCTCCGGCTGCCGCAGCCCCCAGGCCGGGCTCGGGCCCGCACCCGGCTCCAGCACCGTGCGGTGGAACTCGTGCCCGCGCATCCGGGTCCCGGCCGCGGCCAGCACGCTGTCGCTCACGGCGACCGCGTCCCGGTAGCCGAGGGTGAGGCGCTGCGACATCCGCGCGTCGGCGTCCAGCACCCCGCACATGGGCTTCCCGTCCAGCGAACGCGCCAGGTACAGCAGCCCTGCGCACTCGGCGGCGACCGGCGCGCCCGCCTGTGCCAGCTCGGCGACCGCCTTGCGGAGCCGGGAGTTGGCGGACAGCTCGGGGGCGTACATCTCGGGGAAACCGCCCCCGATGACGATGCCGCGGGTGCCGTCGGGCAGTTCCTCGTCCCGGAGGGGATCGAAGGGGATGACCTCCGCGCCGGCGGCGTTCAGCAACTCCGCGTGTTCGGCGTACGAGAACGTGAACGCGGCCCCTCCGGCCACGGCGATCACGGGCCGCTGTGGGCAGTCGTTCCGCAGGCCCGGACTGGTGGGCACCACCCCGTTACCGGTGTGCGCCCGGACAGCGGCCTCAGGCTCCCACGCCGCGGCGCTCACCGGCGGCGCACTCCGCGCCAGCGCCAGCAGCCCCTCCAGATCGCACCCCGACCGCACCTGCTCCGCCTGCGCAGCCACCGCGTCCACGGCATCCGCGTGCCGCTCCGCCACCGGCACCAGCCCCAGGTGCCGGGAGGGCGTCGCGACCGAGGGGGCGCGCCGCAGCACGCCCAGCACCGGTACGCCCGACTCCTCCAGCGCCTCCCGCAGCAGCGCCTCATGGCGGTCCGTGGCGACCTTGTTGAGGATCACCCCGCCCAGCCGGACCTCCGGGTCCCAGGACGCGAAGCCGTGCACCAGCGCCGCCACCGACCGCGACTGCGACGACGCGTCCACGACCAGCACCACCGGCGCCCGCAGCAGCTTCGCGACCTGAGCCGTCGACGCCAGTTCACCGGCGCCCGCGGCGCCGTCGTACAGCCCCATCACGCCCTCGATCACGGCCAGGTCGCAGCCGCGCGCGCCGTGCGCGAAGAGCGGCGCGATCAGGTCCGTACCGCACATGTACGCGTCGAGGTTGCGGCCCGGCCGGCCCGTGGCCAGCGCGTGATAGCCCGGGTCGATGTAGTCGGGGCCCACCTTGTGCGGGGACACGGCGAGTCCGGCCGCCGCGAAGGCCGCCATCAGGCCCGTCGCGACGGTGGTCTTGCCGCTGCCGGAGGCCGGTGCGGCGATGACGAGACGTGCTACCAATTGATGCCTACCACTGGGTGCCTACCACTCGATGCCTACCACCGGGTGCCTACCATTCGATGCCCCGCTGGCCCTTCTGGCCCGCGTCCATCGGATGCTTCACCTTGGACATGTCGGTGACGAGATCGGCGAAGTCGACCAGCTCCTGCGGCGCGTTGCGGCCGGTGATGACGACATGCTGGGTGCCGGGACGGTCGCGCAGCACCTGGATCACCTCGGCCGTGTCGATCCAGCCCCAGTGCAGCAGATACGCGAACTCGTCGAGGACGTAGAACGTGTACTTCTCCGCCGCCAGATCCCGCTTGACCTGCTCCCAGCCCTCGCGTGCCTTGTCCTCGTGGGACTGCTCGCCGTCCGCCGGGGCCCGCTGGATCCAGGACCAGCCCTCGCCCATCTTGTGCCAGTCGACGGCGCCGCCCTCGCCGCTCGCGCCGAGGACCTTCAGCGCGTTCTCCTCGCCGACCTTCCACTTCGCCGACTTGACGAACTGGAACACCCCGACGGGCCAGCCCTGGTTCCAGGCGCGCAGCGCCATTCCGAAGGCGGCCGTCGACTTCCCCTTGCCGATGCCCGTGTGCACCATGACCAGCGGGCGGTTACGGCGCTGGCGGGTGGTGAGTCCGTCGTCCGGAACGACGGTCGGCTGTCCCTGCGGCACTACGCGGCCCTCCTGTTGCTTCCCGTGGTTGCTGCCTGTACGTCTCTGACCAGCCCCGCGATGCTGTCGGCGCGCAGCTCGTCGAGGGTGACGGCGGTGCCGCCGAGTTCGCGGGCGAGATTCCCGGCGAGCCCGAGCCGTACCGGCCCCGCCTCGCAGTCCACGACCACGGCCGCGGTGTTCCCGTCGGCGTGCAGCCGTGCGGCGCGTGCCGCGAGCGCGAGGGCGTCACCGCCGCGTGCGCCGGTCGCGCGGCCGTCCGTCACCACCACCAGCAGCGGCCGGCGCGACGGATCGCGCAGACGCTCCACGCGCAGCACGTCGTGCGCCTTGAGCAGGCCTGCGGCCAGCGGGGTCCGCCCGCCCGTCGGCAGCTGCTCCAGGCGTGCGGCGGCCGCGTCCACGGACGACGTCGGCGGCAGCGCCACGTCCGCGCCCGTGCCGCGGAAGGTGACCAGACCGACCTTGTCGCGCCGCTGGTAGGCGTCGAGCAGCAGCGACAGCACCGCGCCCTTCACGGAGCTCATGCGCTGCCGGGCCGCCATCGAGCCGGACGCGTCCACGACGAACAGCACGAGATTGCCCTCGCGGCCCTCGCGGGTCGCCTGGCGCAGATCGTCTCGCCGGACCACGAGACCCGGGCCCGAGCGCCCGCGCGCCCGCTGGTGCGGGGCCGCGGCCTGCACCGTCGCCGCCAAGTGCAGCTTGGTGAGCGTCCCTTGGGGGCGGCGGGCACCGGTGGTCCTGCCGTGTTCGGTACGCGCCCGGGAGCGACGCCCCGCGGCCCCTTCGCCGAGGCCGGGCACGCTCAGCATCTTCGTACGGAACGGTTCGGCGGCCCGTACGGCGGCCTGCTCGCCCGCGCCGGAGGGGGTCCGGGAGGCGGACGGCTCCGGTTGCCCCGGCTGCTCGGCGGGCGGCGCGGCATCGGGTCCGTGCCCCTGCGGCGGAATGCCGCCGCCGGGCCCGCCGTCCGGGTCGGGGTCCGGATCGGGCTCAGGATCGGGCTCCGGCTCGTCGTCCCCGCCGAACTGCTCCAGCGTCTCGTCGAGTTTGTCCTCGTCGAGGCCCGGCGCGTCGAACGGGTTGCGCCGCCGCCGATGAGGGAGCGCCAGCAGCGCGGCCTGCCGGACGTCCTCCTCGATGACGTCCGTACGCCCCGCCCACGCGGCCAGTGCCGTCGCCGTCCTGGCCATCACGATGTCGGCGCGCATACCGTCCACCTCGAACGCTGCGCACGTCGCCGCGATCTGCCGCAGCGCGGCGTCACCGAGCTCCACGGAGGGCAGCAGCGTCCGCGCCGCCACGATCCGCTCGCGCAGCGCCTCCTCCTCGTCCGCCCAGCGCGTCGCGAAGGCGGCCGGGTCCTCGTCGTACGCCAGCCTCCGCCGCACGACCTCCACCCGCTGCTCCGGCTCACGCGACGCCGCGACCTCCACGGTCAGACCGAACCGGTCGAGCAACTGCGGCCGCAGCTCGCCCTCTTCGGGGTTCATCGTCCCGACCAGCAGGAAACGCGCGGCATGGCGTACCGAGACGCCTTCGCGCTCGACGTATGACGCGCCCATCGCGGCGGCGTCCAGCAGCAGATCCACCAGGTGGTCGTGGAGCAGGTTGACCTCGTCGACGTACAGCACCCCGCGGTGCGCGTCCGCGAGGAGCCCCGGCTCGAAGGCCTTCACGCCGTCCGCGAGCGCCCGCTCGATGTCGAGCGCGCCGACGAGCCGGTCCTCCGAAGCGCCGACGGGGAGTTCGACCATCCGGGCGGGCCGCGCCGTACCGGCAGCCGCCTCGTGCGGCCCGTCCGGACACGTCGGGTCGGGCGCCCCGGGCGCGCAGGAGAACCGGCACCCGGCGACGACGTCGACATCCGGCATGAGCGCCGCGAGCGCCCGCACGGCGGTCGACTTGGCGGTGCCCTTCTCACCGCGTACGAGCACACCGCCGACCGCGGGCGAGACCGCGTTCAACAGGAGCCCGAGCCGCAGATCGTCCATTCCGACGATCGCGGTGAACGGGTAGGGGGTGCTCATCGGGTGATCACTCCTTCGCTGGAGCCACGCCGGTTGCGCGGCTCGTTCGTGCCCTGCCGAGGCCGTTGCGCTCCATCTGAAACCGATACCGCCGGGTTGGCCCGGGTGGCCGTCCTCGAACTCCCCCTACGCCCTGCGGCGTGGGGGTACCCCCGGACGCGCTCCGAAGGAGCCCCGCCACAGGCGCTCACGGCGCACCCGGCGCGATGAACGGCAGCCCGGCGGGCGCGCCGCCCTCGATCAGGCCGAGCAGCGCGTCGGTGTCGGCGTGCTCCTCGATCAGGTCGCCGAGCCGGTCCAGCTGTTCCTCGCGCAGCGCGCCGAAGCTCGTGTCGGGGGCCGGTACGAAACGGCGCCCGGCGGCCGCGGCCACCTCGCGCAGGAACGCCCGCCGGAAGCCGTCGCTCTCCAGCGAGCCGTGCCAGTGGGTGCCCCACACCGATCCGACCCGGCAGCCGTCCAAGAAGGCCTCTCCACCGAGGACTTCGGCGACACCGTGGTGGATCTCGTACCCCTCGACCGGCTCTCCGAGCGCCTCGCCCACCGGCCGTGCGAGGGTCTTCCCGGGCGCGAACCGCACCCGCACCGGCAGCAGCCCGAGCCCTGCCACGGACCCGGCCCGTGACTCGACCTCGTCATCGATCCGCTCGCCCAGCACCTGGAAGCCACCGCAGATGCCGAGCACCGGACGGCCCTGCGCCGCGCGGCGGGCGATCGCGTCCGCGAGGCCCCGTTCGCGCAGCCACTCCAGGGCGCGCACGGTGCCACGAGTGCCGGGCACGACGACCAGGTCGGCGTCGGCGAGCTCCTCGGCGCGGTCCACGAAGCGCACGACCACGCCCGGCTCGGCAGCCAGTGCGTCCACATCGGTGAAGTTGGACATCAGTGGTACGGCGCAGACCGCGACGCGCAGCACGTCCTCGCCGACCGGCGGGGCGACGACGGACTCGCGTACCGCACCCCGCAGGGAACTGTGCCTATGAGAAACGTGCAGGCCGTCCTCCTCGTCGATGCCGAGCCCGTGTGCGTAGGGCAGCACACCGTACGTCCGCCGCCCGGTGAGCCCGTGCAGCATCTCCAGACCCGGCTCCAGGAGTGTGACGTCACCGCGGAACTTGTTCACCAGATAGCCGGCGATCAGCTCCTGGTCCTCAGGGGCGAGCAGCGCCGTCGTACCGAAGAACTGCGCGAACACCCCGCCCCGGTCGATGTCCCCGACCACCACCACGGGGAAGCGCGCGGCCCGGGCGATGCCCATGTTCACGATGTCCGTGCGCCGCAGATTGATCTCGGCCGGGCTGCCGGCCCCCTCGCAGATCACGGCGTCATACGTGCCCCGAAGCTCCTCCAGGCACTCCATGACGGGCCCGAACAGCGCCTGCTGCCGCCCGCCGTGCAGCATTTTCCCGGGGGACACATCACCTGATTGCGGCTGCGCCGCGGGCCCGGACGTCCCGAAGAACCCGCGCGCACTCAGTTCGCCCACCGGCTTGCCCATCAGCACGACTTGGCTGGACCGGTCGCTGCCCGGCTTGAGCAGCACGGGGTTCATCAGTGCGGTGGGCTCCACACGCGCCGCCTGCGCCTGCATGGCCTGCGCACGGCCGATCTCCGCGCCCTCGCGTGTCACGAACGAATTGAGGGACATGTTCTGTCCCTTGAAGGGCGCGACCTTCACGCCCTGGCGCACCAGCCACCGGCAGATCCCCGCCGTGACGACGCTCTTGCCCGCGTCCGACGTCGTCCCGGCGACCAGCAGTCCACCGCCACTCATGTACGCCTCCCCCTGACAGCCCCGTGTACGAGCCGCGCGCCCGCGCACGCCGCGAGTGCCAGCACCCCCACGCGGCGCGACAGCCGCACCGCACGTTCGATGTCCGCTACTTCGACGGCCCGGCCGTCCCCGTTGAGTACGGGCCGGTGCTCGACCCGCCCCCCGTAGGACAGCGTCCCGCCGAGTCTCACTCCGAGCGCCCCCGCGAACGACGCCTCCACCGGGCCGGCGTTGGGGCTCGGATGCTTCGCGGCATCCGCGCGCCAGGCCCGTACCGCACCCCGGGGATTCCCGCCGGCGACCGTCGCCAGTGCCGCCGTCAGCCGGGCGCCCGGCCAGCCCGCGACGTCGTCGAGCCGCGCCGAGGCCCAGCCGTACCGCCGGTAGCGGGGCGACTTGTGGCCCACCATCGCGTCCAGGGTGTTCACGGCACGGAAGCCCACGAGCCCCGGCACCCCGCCGAGCGCCCCCCACACCAGGGCGCCGACGACCGCGTCGGAGGTGTTCTCGGCGACGGACTCGACGACCGCCCGGGCGATCCCCGGTCCGTCCAGCGCCTGCGGGTCACGCCCGCACAGATGGGGCAGCCGCTCCCGGGCGACCTCGATGTCCCCGGTCGCCAGCGCCCCGCCGATCGCCCGGGCCTCCCGCCCCAGCGACGTGCCGCCGACCACGGCCCAGGTGGCGGCCGCGGTCAGGGCGATCGATGCCGTACGGGAACGGCGCACGGAAGCAGCGGCCAGCGCGCCCGCGACGACGGCGCCCCCGGCGCACACGGCGGTGTGCACCGCGCCCCACCCCCGGTGGTCGCGCCACAGCGCCCGCTCGACGGCAGCGGCGGCCCGGCCGAACGCGGCGACCGGATGCCCACGGCGCGGATCGCCGAGGAGCAGGTCGCCGGCGAGTCCGGCAGCGGCACCGCATGCAAAGGTCCGCTCTGCACGCATGTTCGTCCTCACTCAGGGTCCGCGCCCTGGCTCGACGTGACCGGCGGGAGAGAGTTCCTGGCTTCGGGGAACGTCCCGTTGAAGGGGGACGCACCCGTGACAGTGGCGGGACCGCGCCGGATTCGCACCGGCTTCCTCTTCTGCCGCCGTAAATGGCTCCGGAAGTCCACCACGGGCTGAGAACACCCGTCAACTCGCCCTTGACCTGCGACGGGACAGTGTGCGGAGTCCCACACGGAGCCGCACGGAGTCCCACACGCGGGCGCGCGACCCAGGGGGTGTCTTTCGATCTTGCCGGGCTCACGTGCTCGGTGATCCGGCCTGATCCACCGGACAGGCCCTGGACGAGTAAGTCCTATCTCCCGCCTGCTCCGGGCGGACGGCGGGAGATAGCACTTACTCGTCTAGTGGTCCGTCCCCTCGGCCGCGGCGATCACGGCGTCGAGCCGTTCCCGGGTGCTGACCAGTTCGCCGATCCGGGCGCCGATCCGGTCGCGTTCGGCCTTCAGCAGCGCCAGGGACTCCGGTGTGCTGACTCCCGTGTTGATGCAGGGAAGGAGCCCCCGGATCGTCTTGCTCGACAGCCCCGCGGCATACAGCTGCTGGATCAGGATGACGCGCTCGATCGCGCTCTCCGGGTACCGGCGCTGTCCGCTGGGGCTGCGTTCCGACGCGAGCAGTTGCTGCTCCTCGTAGTACCGCAGGGCGCGCACGCTCACGGCTGTCCTGGTGGCGAGCTCGCCGATGCGCACATTGCCTCCCGGTGCCTCACCGGTGACCGGGACCCACCGGTGATCCGGACCACAGGACTTGCCTCTGACGTCAATGTCAGGTTTTAGCGTAACTCACGACCGGCCAGCACCTCCTCGAGAGCAAAGGGAATGACTGTGACCAGCCTGTTCGAGAGCTACCAGCTAGGAAACCTCCGGCTGCCCAGCCGCGTCGTGATGGCCCCGATGACCCGGGCTCGCGCCACACAGGACGGCATACCCGCCGCGTCGTCGGCGACCTACTACGCCCAGCGCGCCACCGCCGGCCTGATCGTCAGCGAAGGGGTGCAGCCGAGCCTGCAGGGGCAGTCGAACCCCAACACCCCCGGGTTGCACAGTGATGAGCAGGTCGCGGCGTGGCGGCCGGTGACCGACGCGGTGCACGCCAACGGCGGGAGGATCTTCGCCCAGCTCATGCACTCCGGCCGGGTCGCGCATCCCGAGACCGTCGGCCACCACCCCGTCGCACCCTCCGCGATCGCGCTGAAGGGCGAACTGTTCACCGGCCCCAAGGGATTTCTGCCCGCCCCTGTCCCCCGTGCCCTGTCGACCGACGAGGTCAAGCGCGAGGTACAGGTGTTCGCCGACGCGGCGCGCCGGGCGATCGACGCCGGTTTCGACGGCGTCGAGCTGCACGGGGCGAACGGCTATCTGATCCAGCAGTTCCTGTCCTCCAACGCCAACCGCCGCACCGACGCCTACGGCGGCTCCATCACCGGCCGCATCCGTTTCGCCGTCGAGGCGGCGGAGGCGACCGCCGACGCCATCGGCGCCGACCGTGTCGGCATCCGTCTCTCCCCCGGGGGCCAGGTCTGGGACATGGCCGAGGACGACGTGCCACAGCTGTACGGGGCCCTGTTGGACGCGCTCGCCCCGATCGGTCTCGCCTACGTCCATGCCCTGGTCACAGCCGAGGACGACGTGCTCATCGGGCTGCGCAAGGCGTGGCCCGGCGCGTTCATCGTCAACCCGGGCGGGCAGATCGGCCCGAAGCCGACCGACAAGGCGCTCGGCGAGCACTGGCTCGCCCTCGGAGCGGACCTGATCAGCTACGGCCGCGCCTACCTCGCCAACCCGGACCTGGTGGAGCGACTCCGTCTCGGACTCCCGCTGCGCGAGAGCAACCAGGAGACGTGGTACCAGGGCGGCGACACCGGGTACCTCGACTACTCCAGTCATCAACACTGACCTGCGTCGCGGCAGTGGTCGTGGGGTCGTCTGCTTTCCGCGCTGAAACGGCCTTCGTCCGGTCCTCCGCCCAGGTGAGGGAGCACAGGACCGGACGAAGCCGGCTGCCAGGTCAGGCGACGATCAGAAAGATCCCGTACGCGACCGCCGCCGCGCACAGCGCGAAGCAGGCGTAGGCACCCGAGCGGGCCAGGACCGCGGAGCCTCCCTGCGCGGAGGCGGTTTCCTGCCTGGAGAGACCCACGATGCCCAGGGTGAACAAGCCCACCAGGGCGACGGTGACGACGAGGCTCACGCCGAAGACGGAGCCGAGAGCTACCCAGTCGATCTTCATGCTTTCGTTTCCTTCTTACGCCGCGGCGGGGGGGGCGGGGGCGGGCTCACCGGCAGGGGCGGCGGGGGCGGGGATGGTGACCTTCAGGCCGTCCAGTGCCGTGGCATCTGCCGGCTCGGCGTCGGCGGCCTCGTCGTCGGTGACGTTCGTGTGGTCGACCGGCTTGCGGCGCGAGAGCGACCAGATCACAGCGGAGCTCGCGACCAGCAGCACACCGACGGCGACGATGCCCCAGGTGCCCTGACTGGTCAGGAACTCGGCCGCGGCACCGACCAGACCGGCGGCCGGCAGGGTCAGACCCCAGGCGACGAACATCCGGGTGGCGGTGGACCAGCGGACCACGCCGCCCTTGCGGCCGAGGCCCGCACCCATCACGGCCCCGGAGCAGGACTGGGTGGTGGAGAGCGAGAAGCCGAGGTTCGAGGAGGCCAGGATGACCGTCGCGGCGCTGGTCTGGGCGGCGAAGCCCTGCTGCGGCCGGAGGTCGGTCAGGCCCTTGCCCATGGTGCGGATGATGCGCCAGCCGCCCAGGTACGTACCGAGCGCGATCGCCATGCCGGCGGAGACGATGACCCACATCGGGGGGTTCGAGCCGGGAGCGAGGACGCCGCCTGTGACCAGGGCCAGCGTGATGACACCCATGGTCTTCTGCGCGTCATTGGTGCCGTGGGCGAGGGAGACGAGGCCCGCGGAGGCGATCTGGCCGGCGCGGTAGCCCTTCGAGGTGGCCTTGTCGTCGGCCCTGCTGCCGATCTTGTACGTCAGCTTCGTCGCGAGCAGCGCGGCGAGACCGGCGACGATCGGCGCGGCGACGGCCGGGATCAGGACCTTGGTGACGATGGTGCCGCCGTTCACCGCCGAGAAGCCGGCGGACATCACGGCGGCGCCGATGAGACCGCCGAACAGCGCGTGGGAGGAGCTGGACGGCAGGCCGAGCAGCCACGTGAAGAGGTTCCACAGGATCGCGCCCACGAGCGCCGCGAAGATCACCTCCGTGCGGATGCCGCTCTCGTTGATGATCCCGCCGGAGATCGTCTTCGCGACCTCGACGGACAGGAAGGCGCCTACGAGATTGAGCACGGCGGACATGGCCACCGCCGTCTTTGGTCTGAGTGCACCGGTCGAGATGGTCGTCGCCATCGCGTTGGCTGTGTCGTGGAAACCGTTCGTGAAATCGAACACGAGAGCGGTAATGATCACGATCCCGAGGAGAAGCGTGATGTTTTCCATTTACCCAGGCTTCTATTGGACGTCAGTGGCGCGCTGAACGTAGGCAACCTGGATGAACGGAAGGTGAACTGAGTCGGGCTTTGTAGTGTCCCGAGGTAAGTTTCCGCCACTCCGCTGGTGAAGTGGAGCGACGGAAGCGAAGCGGGGCGGGCAGCGGGAAACCCGGCAGAACCGGCCCCAGTACGGCCGCGGGGGACATTTCGCCACCGCGAGGCCGCCCCCTCGGCTGCGCCGCGGATCCGTTGAAGAGATTCTGGTCACCCGGCAGGCCTCCGCCGCCGTTGCCGTACCGGCGGATCGTCCGGTACGACCAGCCCGCCCGCAGCGGGCCGCCTCGCCCGAGGACCGGTCCGGCAGGGCGGCCTGACAGGATCGCCCCATGACACAGCACGGGCAGGAAGCGATTTCGCAGGCGTGGGCGGAGCTCGTGGCCACCGCCCGCAGAACCGCCGCCGACGGACTCGTCGTCGGGACCTCGGGCAACGTCTCCGTACGGGTCGCGACCGACGCGGGCGACATCGTCCTGGTCACGCCGAGCGGAGTGCCGTACGACCGGCTCGCCGCCGAGGACGCCGTGGGGGTCGGGCTCGACGGGCGGCAGATCCTCGGGGACCTCACTCCCACCAGTGAGCTGCCGCTGCATCTCGCGATCTACCGCGGCACGGACGCTGCCGCCGTCGTGCACACCCACGCCGTGCACGCCACCGCCGTCTCCACCCTGGTCAGCGAGGTGCCGCTGATCCACTACATGGCCGCGGCCCTCGGCGGCCCCGTCCGCGTCGCTCCGTACGCCCTGTACGGAACGGACGAGTTGGCCGAGAACGTGCTCCGGGCGATCGAGGACCGCACGGGATGTCTCCTCCAGAACCACGGAACCATCACGTACGGAACTTCACTCGACCAGGCCTACGACCGGACCGCCCAGCTGGAGTGGATGTGCCGGCTCTGGCTCGCCGCCGGCTCGCTGCCCGGCCGGGAACCCTCCCTGCTCTCCCGCTCCCAGCTCCAGGACGTGGCGGAGAAGCTCCGCGACTACGGCCAGTCGCGCTGACATCGGCCCCTGCGGCGTCACCCGTGCCGTACCCGTCCACTGGCAGCCCGGCGAATACGTACCGACACTGGAACGGTGCGCCCGGCAACAGCGACGGCAGCGGCCGTCACCACCCTGATCGGTCTCGGCGCGGCTGCCTTCGCGGCCGGCCGGTACGCCAGCGACGCCGCGCTCAAGGCGTCCCCGGGTCGGCCCCTGCCCGGTGAGCCCCGGCTCACGGTGCACGCCACCGGACCCGGCCGCATCACGCTCACTCGCAGCCTCGTCTCCCTGCGGCCCGGTACCTACGGACTCACCGGCCCCGATCTGCACGCGGTCGTGGGCCCCGTCCTCGACAATGTGCCGCACGCCGCGGACAGCGTCGTCCGCCGGCTGGAGCGCGTCGAGCACGGCAGCCTCGACACCGGCACCAAGGTGCGGTTCACCCCGCAGGTCCACACCGGCAACCCGGCGGACGCCCTGGGGATCGACCACGAGGACGTGGAGATCCCCGGCGAACTGGGCTCCCTGCCCGCCTGGCTCGTCCGGGCCCCCCGCTCCACCTGGATCATCGCGGTGCACGGCCTCGGCGCCACCAGGGAACACGCCATGAACCTCCTGCCGTTCCTCACCGAACGGCGCCTCCCCGTGCTGGCCCTGGCCTACCGCGGCGACCCCGGCGCGCCGGGCTCCCCGGACGGCCTCGGCCACCTCGGCGACTCCGAATGGCGCGACCTCGACGCGGCCATCCGCTTCGCCGTCCGCGACGGCGCCGAGCGCGTGATCCTGCACGGCTGGTCCACCGGCGCCTCGATGGCCCTCCACGCGGCCGCCAACTCCGCGCTCCGGGACCGGATCGCCGGGCTCGTCCTGGACTCCCCGGTGCTCGACTGGGAGGCGACGCTGCGCGCCCTCGCCGCCGCCCGGCGCCTCCCGGGCCCCCTGCTGCCGCTCGCCGTGCGCGCCGCCGAGGGCCGCACCGGACTGCACGCCGACCGGCTGAAGGCGGCCGCGGACCCGGACGCGCTGCGCGTGCCCACCATCGTCTTCCACGGCCCCGACGACACCCTCGCCCCGTGGGGGCCCTCCCGCGAGCTCGCGGCCCGCCGCCCCGACCTGGTCACCCTCCAGACCGTTCCCCACGCCCCGCACGCCGCCATGTGGAACGCGGGCCCGGCGCGCTACGAGGAGGCCCTCCGCCGCTTCCTCACCCCCTTGATCTAGCAATGAGCACGCTTGACCCAGCGGTGATGCACGGCTGATCCAGCGGTGATGCACGGCTGATCCAGTTGCCCGCAGCAAGCCCTTCCCAGGGGATCCCGCATTCCGATTGGGCTTTCGGGCCGACAGCGGGAAGACTGCTCCCCGTGACGTCCCGTAACCTGCGCGACTCCAGGCTCCGTCTTGTCCGCCCGCGGCCCACCGCCACGGCGCGCCGCGCCGTGACGAACCGGCGCACCCGACCTGCTCCGCGCCCGCCCGAGGGCACCCCGCCCCCCGCGGAACTGGCCCGTCAGGCGCGCGAAGTCCTCGCCGACGCGGTACGTGTCGCCCGCTGGGCGGCCGCGCACAACGCGACGGGCGGACCCGCCGAGCGGGAACGGGCCGCGGCGGACCTGGAACTGACGCCGGACCGGACACACGCGGGCTGGGACCGCGCCCGGCTCGCCGGACTCGTCGAACTGCACGGCGGGACCGCGCGCCCCGGCTGGCGGCTGAACGCATGGGATCGTGACGACACGGCCGTACTGCGCGGCTGGGTCGCCCTCTTCGACGCCTGGTCCCTCGTCCATCCCGCCCCCGCCGCCGTCGCCCCCGCCGCCGTCGCGGAGGTCGTCGAGGCCTTCCCCCAGGTGCTCTCCCTCCTCCAGCTCTCCGCGGGACCGGTGCTCGTGCCGGCGCTGCTCGATCTGCTCCAGCAGCGCGTCGCGGAGCTCCGCGAGGAGCGCTGCGAAGTGCCCTACGGTCCGCAGTCCGGCCCGGCCGCGGCCACGCCGGACGATCCGCCCGCCGACGTCCCCCTCTCCGCCCTGCTCGACTGGGCCCTGGAGGGCCTGGCCGCCGTGGGCGCGCTGACCCTGGGCGAGGGCTGCGCCACCCTCACCCCGCTCGGCAACTGGGCGGTCTGGGTCAAGCTCGAACAGATCTGCGTCGCCGCCCAGAGCCCCGCGGGCCATATCGAGCAGTCCGCCGAGGACATGCTCCGCGGCTGCGCCCGGCTCACCCCAGGACCCGCCCGCGCCGAGTACCGCGCGTGGCTCGCGGCCCGCACCGTCTCCAGCGCCGTCACCGAACTGCTCGCCGCCGCCCGCGGTGAGGACGCCCTGCTGCGCGGTCTCGCCTTTGAGGCGCTCCGCGTCGTCGGCGCTCCCGCGGAGGCCGGAGTGCGCGCCGCCGCCGAAGAGCCCTCTCTGCGGCCGTACGCCCTGCTCTGGCTCGCCGAGTACGAGGGAGCGGACCCGGAGGACGCCGCCGAGGTGCTCACCCGCGAAGAGACGACCTGGCTCTGGGTGGACACCGCGGCGGCTGTGGCCGACCACGGCGAGAGCGCCCTGCTGGTCCGCCATCTCGACTCGGCGGTCCAGGGCACCGTCCCCGCACTGCTCGACGAGGTCAGAGCCGTCGGCCACCCCCGCACCGTGCAGGTCCTCGTGGCTCTCGCGGCCGCCCATCCCGACCCTGCGCTGGCCAAGGCCGTCCGCCGCGCGGCCTTCCAGGTGCACACCGGAGGAGCCTGACCCCGGGCCCGCCCAGCGGGCGGACGCGCGAGAACGAGAACGAAGACCGGAACGAGAACGGAGAGCGGAACGAGGACGAGGAAGGGCGGGCGGTCTACGACTCCGCCGCCCCCGGCCTGTACGTCCCGAAGCTCCACACGTTCCCCTCCAGATCACGGCTCATGTAGTCCCGGGAGCCGTAGTCCTGGTCGGTGGGCGGCATCAGGATCTCCACGCCGTGCTCCACAGCCCTGTTGTGATGCGCGTCGACATCGTCGACATGGACGAACACACCGGCCGGTCCTGCCCCCTCCATCAGCTTGTCGAACTCGCTGCCCGTGCCCTTGCTGCCCAGCATCACCATCCCGTTCCCGTACGACAGCTCGGCGTGGACGACCTTGCCGTCCTCGCCCTCGTACACCGCGTTCTCGGCGAAGCCGAAGGCCTCGGTGAGCTGCTTGATCGCGGCCGTGGCGTCCGCGTACAGCAGCGTCGGACAGATGCCCGGTGCCTCCGCCATCTCGACCACTCCTTCTCCTCGCTCGACGACAGGAATGTGATCTGAGTCTCAGTCTGGCAGGGCCCACTGACAGTCAGCGGAAGGTGTCGCACCGGGCCATGTCGCCCGTGCGGTAGCCGTTGTAGAACCACTGCTGGCGCTGCGCCGCCGAACCGTGCGTCCATGACTCGGGAGTGACCCGGCCCTGGAGCTTCTCCTGGATCCGGTCGTCGCCGACCGACGCGGCCGCGTTCAGGCCGTCCTGGATGTCGGCGTCCGTCAGCCGCGTCAGCAGCAGCCGCCCCGTCTTCTCGTCCGGAGAGGTCGTCGCGTGGCGCGCCCACACCCCGGCGTAGCAGTCCGCCTGCAGTTCCACGCGCACCGCGTTGCTGCCCGCACCCTGCTGCCTGTCCTGTGCTCGGGCCAGCGTGCCCCTCATGTCCTGGATGTGGTGGCCGTACTCGTGAGCGACGACGTACGCCTGCGCGAACGGGCCGCCGGTCGCCCCGAACTTGTCGCGCAGATCGTTGAAGAAGTCGAGGTCCAGATAGACCTTTTGGTCCGCAGGGCAGTAGAACGGCCCGACCGCCGCGGTGGCCGTGCCGCACGCGGTGGGCACCCGGCCCGTGAACATCACGGTCGTCGCGTTCACGTAGTTCTCGCCGAGCCGCGCGAACTCCTCGCGCCAGAAGTCCTGCACGTTGTTGACCACCGCGACGATCCGGCAGTCCTCCCGGGTGTTCGCGTCCCTGCCCTTCTTGCAGGTCCGGTCGACCTGCCCGGCGGACGACGCGTACGGCTCCGGAGCCGTGCCGTCCGTCAGCCCCAGCTCTTCGGGGCCCACCCCGAAGAGCAGGCCCAGGATCACCGCGATGACGCCGACGATGCCGCCCCCGATGGTGGCCCTCCCACCCGGGACACGGTTGCGACGCACATCCTGGACCTCTGAAGTGTCCAGGTCGGCGTCGTCGTCGAACTGCATGTCCCGAGTATCGATCAGTGCGGTACGTCCCACCCCTTTTGTCGCCCTGTTCGCCCCGGCCCCGGGGGAGCCCGCCCACGGCCGCGACCGTGGGCAGCACCACAGAAAACCAGTTGCACAGTCCCGGTAGACTGGCCGTATGGCAATTCTCCTCATGGATTAGACGGCGTCGAAGCTTCCGCACGCCCCGTCGTCCTTCCGCCGTCCATCCGTTCTGGAGTCTTTCCGTGATCACCGCTTCCGGCGTCGAGCTGCGTGCCGGCGCCCGCGTCCTCATCGAGTCCGCCACCTTCCGTATCGCCAAGGGCGACCGCATCGGCCTGGTCGGCCGTAACGGAGCGGGCAAGACCACCCTCACCAAGTGCCTCGCCGGTGAGGGCATCCCCGCCGCCGGCCAGATCGCCCGCTCCGGCGAAGTCGGCTATCTCCCGCAGGACCCGCGCACGGGCGACCTCGACGTCCTCGCCCGCGACCGCATCCTCTCCGCCCGCGGCCTCGACGTCCTGATCCGCAAGATGCGCGAGAACGAGCAGCGCATCGCCAGCGGCAAGGGCGCCACGCGCGACAAGGCGATGAAACAGTACGAGCGCCAGGAGACCGAGTTCCTGACGAAGGGCGGTTATGCGGCCGAGGCCGAGGCTGCCACCATCGCCGCCGCGCTCAACCTGCCCGACCGCGTGCTCGGTCAGCCTCTGCACACGCTCTCCGGCGGTCAGCGCCGCCGTGTCGAGCTCGCCCGGATCCTCTTCTCGGACGCCGACACGCTTCTGCTCGACGAGCCGACCAACCACCTCGACGCCGACTCGATCGTCTGGCTGCGCGACTACCTGAAGACGTACCGGGGCGGCTTCATCGTCATCTCCCACGACGTGGACCTCGTCGAGACCGTCGTCAACAAGGTGTTCTACCTCGACGCGAACCGTTCGACGATCGACGTCTACAACATGGGCTGGAAGCTCTACCAGCAGCAGCGCGAGGCCGATGAGAAGCGCCGCAAGCGCGAGCGCCAGAACGCGGAGAAGAAGGCCGCCGCGCTCAACGCCCAGGCCGACAAGATGCGCGCCAAGGCCACCAAGACCGTCGCCGCGCAGAACATGGCGCGGCGCGCCGAGCGGCTGCTCTCCGGCCTCGAGGAGGCCCGGGTCGCCGACAAGGTCGCCAAGCTGCGCTTCCCCGAGCCGGCGCCCTGCGGCAGGACGCCCTTGATGGCCGAGGGTCTGTCCAAGTCGTACGGCTCCCTCGAAATCTTCACCGACGTGGACCTCGCCATCGACAAGGGCTCCCGCGTCGTCATCCTCGGCCTCAACGGTGCGGGCAAGACCACGCTGCTGCGTCTGCTCGGCGGTGTGGAGAACCCCGACACCGGCCAGGTCGTCGAGGGCCACGGCCTCAAGCTCGGCTACTACGCCCAGGAGCACGAGACCCTCGACCCGGACCGTACGGTCCTGGAGAACATGCGCTCCTCCGCGCCGGACCTCGACCTGGTCGAGATCCGCAAGACGCTGGGCTCCTTCCTGTTCTCCGGCGACGACGTCGACAAGCCGGCCGGGGTGCTCTCCGGCGGTGAGAAGACCCGGCTGGCCCTGGCCACGCTGGTGGTCTCCTCGGCGAACGTGCTGCTGCTCGACGAGCCGACGAACAACCTGGACCCGGCCAGCCGAGAGGAGATCCTCGGTGCGCTGCGCACGTACAAGGGCGCTGTCGTCCTGGTCACCCACGACGAGGGCGCGGTCGAGGCGCTGCAGCCGGAGCGGATCATTCTGCTGCCGGACGGCGTGGAGGACCTGTGGGGCGCGGACTACGCGGATCTCGTCGCTCTCGCCTGACCTCGTCGCTCCTGCCCCGGCCCTGTCGTTCCTGCCCGGCCCCGTCGCGCTCGCCCGACCGGGCCGTCTGCGAGTGATCCATCCGGATTGATCCACTCCGTATGGATCATTCGGCTCACTGGTGATCCTTCATCTGAGTGAGTGCGTCTCGTACCCCGGCGTGGCGGTCCGCTGAAACGGTCCGCCACGTCCGGCAGGCATGCGGAACCGTCCGGTCCGGACGACTGTGGCCCTGACCTGGAATTTCGTCTTCTGGGGCGCCGAAACGTCACGGCACCCTTACCCGGAATCTCTGATTCCGGAGGTGTCGGCTGCCTTGTGGCCGCAAAAGCTGGTTGCACAGACCTTGTCGAATGGGTGGCCATGAAGCCCTTGAGGGGTGATCATGAGAGTCCAGAGCGCACTTCCCATGAGGAGGCACGGGTGGCCGAGACTCTGAAGAAGGGCAGCCGGGTGACCGGCGCCGCGCGCGACAAGCTCGCGGCAGACCTGAAGAAGAAGTACGACTCCGGTGCGAGCATCCGGGCGTTGGCCGAAGAGACCGGCCGCTCCTATGGATTCGTCCACCGGATGCTCAGCGAGTCCGGAGTCACGCTGCGTGGACGCGGCGGAGCGACACGAGGCAAGAAGGCCGCCACGGCCTGACGCCTGACGATCCTGAGCGGCGTCCGAGGCCGGCCGGTTTCCGGTGTCGGCCACCCGGCCGATCGTGCGGTCGGCCGGGTGGTTACTGTGCAGTCGCTTAATCTGTGCTGCACTGACCGCACCGGAACCGGAGGCCCTCATGACTTCGCTCGACTCTGTGCTCGACAAGGACGGCGTACGGCTCACCGTCGATGACGCGGTGGCCACGGTGACCCTCACCAATCCGGCCAAGCGCAATGCCCAATCTCCCGCTCTCTGGCGGGCGTTGGCGGAAGCCGGGCGGTCGCTGCCGGGCAGTGTGCGGGTCGTCGTGCTGCGTGGCGAGGGCAAGTCCTTCTCCGCAGGGCTCGACCGGCAGGCGTTCACGCCCGAGGGCTTTGACGGCGAGCCGTCGTTTATCGATCTCGCGCGCGGCTCCGACGAGGAGCTCGACGCCGTCATCGCCGAGTACCAGGACGCGTTCACCTGGTGGCGCCGCAACGACATCGTGTCGATCGCGGCGGTTGAGGGGCATGCGATCGGTGCCGGTTTCCAGCTTGCCCTCGCCTGCGATCTGCGGGTCGTGGCGCAGGACGTGCAGTTCGCCATGCGCGAGACCAGCCTGGGCCTGGTCCCCGATCTCACGGGGACCCACCCGCTCGTCTCGCTCGTCGGCTACGCCCGTGCGCTGGAGATCTGTGCCACGGGCCGGTTCGTCCACGCCGACGAGGCGCAGCGCATCGGCCTCGCCAACCTCGCCGTGCCCGGCGAGGAACTCGACGCGTCCGTGCGGGACTTGGCCGCCGCGCTGCTTGCGGCGCCGCGTGACGCCGTGATCGAGACTAAGGCCCTGCTGCGGGGTGCACAGTCCCGTACGTACGAGGACCAGCGGACGGCCGAGCGGGCAGCCCAGGCCCGGCGCCTTCGCGATCTCGCAGGTCTCGCGGACTAGGGCCTGTCTGCCGCCGGGCCCCCTTTGGGCTGACGACGCTACTTCGAAGACACTCCCCAGCCGACGACGTCCGTGATCAGCACTGCCACCGGGACGGGTGCCGGAAGCACCGGGGCAACCGCCTCCCGAACGGCCAGGGCCACCGCCAACGGG
>NZ_JBSGZO010000099.1:0-22552 GCF_053611045.1 Streptomyces sp. NPDC054841
GGGGGGCCCGACGGTGTGGTGGCGGCGGCCCGGCTGGTGGAGTGCGGCTGCGTCACGCCCGGCCGGCCTGGGTGGCTGGTGGATCGGCCCCGGCAAGCCCCACACGCCACCCCCTAGTGACCGCGCCCGCCGCGCCCCCCGTCGTACGGGTACTCCGTCTCCGCTTCCAGGGCGCGGCGGGTCTCCGGGCCGTAGACGCCTTCCGGATCGCCCTCGATGCCCCGGGAAGCCTGGTACTCGGCCACGGCGTCCTCGACGCGGCCGTCGTATTTGCCGTGGGACGGGCCGTCGTAGAGCCAGACCTGGTCGAGGCGCTGCTGGAGCTCGACGACCTCGGCGCCGCTGTCGCCGGGGCTGAGGGTCGTGACGCTGCCGGAGGCCGAGGTGGACGGGGTCGCCCGGGAGACCTGGAGCGACGCCCGGGCCGTGGTGGGCGGCGCGGCGGCGGAGGACGACGGGCTGCCGCCGGGCGAGGACGTCGCCGACGCGGACGTGGTGGGCCTGTCCGCGGCGGAGGACGCGGAGGAGCTCGGGGAATCGGGCGAGGAAGAGGGCCCGTCGGGGGCGACGGTCAGGAAGGGCGCGGGGCTCTCCAGGTCGGGCAGCGCCCGGTCCTGCCCGTCCTCCTCCCCGGTGAGCAGCCCGCCGGCGAACGCGGCGGCCCCGAGCACGGCGACGACGGCTGCCGCGGCGAGCAGCACCCCGGGCCCTCGGCGTCGCCCGCGCTCCTCGACCCGGCGGTGACCGGTCCCGGTCACGTACACATGCGTGTCCGCAACCGTGTCCGCAACCGTGTCCTCAGCCGTGTCCGCAACCGCGTACGCAGCCTCGTCCGTCGGCCCGGGGATCACCGGCAGGGGCGCGGTCGCCTCGCCGTCGCCGGGCGCGGCGTACCCGTACGGCGGCTCCGCAGCCCCGTCCGGTACCGGAAGCGAGGCCTCCGGCCCCGGCGCGGACGAAACCCCTGGCGCGGACGAAACCCCTGGCGCGGGCGGAATCCCCGGCACGGACGAAACCCCTGGCGCGGACGAAACCCCTGGTGCGGGCGGAATCCCCGGCACGGACGAAACCCCTGGCGCGGACGGCGCCGCCGGGGACGGGAGGCCCACATACGGGCGGATGCGCATCGGATTGAAGTCCTCCGCGGCCGTGATCTCCGCGCAGGCGCAGCCGCGGCCCTGGCCGGGTCTGCCGTCCGCGTCCACCTGTCTGCCGCATTCAGGACATATGTGTCCCGTCATCGTGGGTCCCCTCCCCTTGAGCTGCCTGCGATTATGCAGCCCATCCGGCGGCCGCCCCCACGGGCTCCCCTTCCGGCAGGCCATAACCGACCGGAACACCCAGGATGGGAGAAGCAGGAGGAGAAGCAGAGAAAGGGTGCTGCCGACCAGAGGAGTACTCCATGGCGCAGGAACTCAGGCACCCGGCCGTGAGCCCGGGCCCGGCGCCCGGCGAAGGGCAGAACCGCCGGACCGTTCTCGTCGCGATCAGTGCGTTGCTGCTCGGCATGCTTCTCGCCTCGCTCGACCAGACCATCGTCTCCACCGCCCTGCCGACCATCGTCAGCGAGCTCGGTGGCCTGGAGCATCTGTCCTGGGTCGTCACGGCGTACATGCTGGCCTCCACCGCCGCCACCCCGCTCTGGGGCAAGCTGGGTGACCAGTACGGCCGCAAGAAGCTCTTCCAGGCCGCGATCGTCATCTTCCTCATCGGCTCCGCGCTGTGCGGCATCGCCCAGAACATGCCGCAGCTCATCGGCTTCCGCGCGCTCCAGGGCCTCGGCGGCGGCGGCCTCATGGTGCTCTCGATGGCGATCGTCGGCGACATCGTCTCGCCTCGCGAACGAGGCAGGTACCAGGGGCTGTTCGGCGCCGTCTTCGGAGCGACCAGCGTGCTCGGGCCGCTGATCGGCGGGCTCTTCACCCAACACCTCTCCTGGCGCTGGGTGTTCTACATCAACCTGCCCATCGGCATCGTGGCCCTCTTCGTGATCGCCACCGTTCTGCACATCCCGGTGCGCGCGACCCGGCACACCATCGACTACCTCGGTACGTTCCTGATCGCCTCCGTCGCCGCCTGCCTGGTCGTCGTCGCGTCCCTCGGCGGCACCACCTGGGCCTGGGACTCGGCACAGATCATCGGTCTCGCCGTCCTCGGGATCGTCCTGCTCGTCGCGTTCGTGTACGCGGAACGCCGCGCCGCCGAGCCCGTACTGCCGTTGCGGCTCTTCCGGATCCGCACGTTCACGCTCGTCTCCGTCATCAGCTTCATCGTCGGCTTCGCGATGTTCGGCGCGATGGTCTATCTGCCGACGTTCCTGCAGGTCGTGCAGGGCGTGTCCCCCACCCTGTCCGGCGTGCACCTGCTGCCGCTGGTGTTCGGCCTGCTGATCACCTCCACCCTCTCGGGCCAGATCGTCAGCCGTACGGGACGGTGGAAGGTCTTCCCGATCGTGGGCACCGGCGTGACCGCCATCGGTCTGCTGCTGCTGCACCAGCTGACGGAATCCACCTCCACCTGGGAGATGAGTGTCTACTTCTTCGTCTTCGGCGCCGGACTCGGCCTGGTGATGCAGGTGCTCGTGCTCGTCGTGCAGAACTCCGTCAGTTACGAGGACCTCGGCGTCGCCACTTCGGGCGCGACCTTCTTCCGTTCCATCGGGGCGTCGTTCGGTGTCGCCGTCTTCGGCACGGTCTTCACGAGCGGGCTCCGCGAGAGGCTCGCCGACGCGCTCGCGGGGCAGCCGCTGCCGCCCGGTACCAGCCCCGCCGAGCTCGCCGCCGATCCGCGGGCCATTTCACAACTCCCGCCCGACCTGCGGCAGTCCGTCCTGCACGCGTTCGCGACCTCGATCACGGACGTCTTCCTCTATGCGGCGCCGGTCGTCGTCATCGCGTTCGTCGTCGCCTGGTTCCTGAGGGAGGACAAGCTGCGCGGCTCGGTCACCGCGCCCGAGGTGAGTGAGACTCTCGCCTCCAACCCGGTCCAGCGCTCCTCGTACGACGAATGCGCCCGCGCCCTGTCGGTGCTCGGCTCCCGCGAGGGCCGCAAGGCGATCTACGTCAAGATCTCCACGAAGGCCGGTGTGGGCCTGACCCCCGCGGCGAGCTGGCTGCTGCTGCGCATCAAACGGCACGGCATGGTCGAGCCGGGCCGGCTCGCCGATGTCACTCCCGTACCGATCAAGGCGATCACCGAGGCGTCGCGACAGGTGGAGGAGCGCGGGCTGGCCCGGCGCGAGGGACTGGCGCTGATGCTCACCGACAAGGGTGTCGAAGCGGCGGCAAAGCTGTCGGCGGCCCGGGAGGAGTCGCTGGCCGAACTGCTCGGCGACTGGTGGGGTCCGGACCGCCCCACGGACCTGATCCAGCTGGTGAAGGAACTCACCGCCGAACTCTGCGGCTCGGACGGCGAACGCCCGCACGTCGGCGCCCCGCATCGCGACCACCAGGCCTGGCACAACCGCTGACAATGTCCCGGGCTCGGGCTCGGGCTCGGGCTCGGGATCGAGCCTGGGTCTGTGCATGCCTGAGCCCGAATCTGAGCCCGAATCCGAGCCCGAATCCGAGCCTGAGCCACAGCCCGAGCCCGGTCAGAGGTCCTTGCCGTACCAGATCTCCATGTACGGACCCTCGCAGTACGCCGGGATCTCCCGGTAGCCGTTCCTCGTGTACAGGGTGCGGGCCTCGATCAGATCCAGCCGGGTGTTGAGCACCATGCGCCGCGCGCCCAGCCCGGCGGCCGCGGACTCCAGCGCGGCCAGCAGCAGGGGCCCGCCCCCGGACCCGCGGAACCCGGGCCGCACGTACACCCGCGTCAGCTCGGCGGTCCGCCCGTCCAGCATCAGCACCCCTCCGCACGAACCGGCCGCACCGCCGTACCGGCCCACGACGAACTCCCCGGTGGGGGCCGCGAGTCGCTCCACCCCGTCACCGGCAAGGCCCTCGTCGACCTCCGCCTCGGTCGCGGGCCGACCCCAGTAGCGGCCGGCGACCTCGGCGTAGTAGTCGCGCCGAAGAGTGGTGGCGGCCGGGGTGTCGAAGGGCTCGGGGAGTACGGACCAGGTCGTCATGTCGATCTCTGTACCTGATCCGGCGGCCGCCCGGCGAACGAATTTGGTGGCATGCGTCCGTGACGGCCGCCCGAGCAGGCGGTCCCATGATCGACGATCGACGGCCGGATCTACGTATACCTACGAGTCCGAGCACGAGTCCGAGCACGAGTCCGAGCACGAGCACGAGTCCGAGTCCGAGTACGAAGCCCACGAAGGCCGTCGCGTCGTGTCCCCGCCCCGGTCGGCACCGTTTCACAGCCTGAGCCGCACCGAAGCTCGGAGGACACCCGCCGAGTGCCGTCGAAGTACTGCCGAAGTACTGCCGAAGGAAAAGGAACGCACCTGATGCCATCCACCGCCTCCAGCGCCACCGCCTGGCTCGAAGCCCTGGAGCAAGCCGTTCAGCAGCGTAATCCTGGTGAGCCCGAGTTCCATCAGGCCGTACGCGAAGTGCTGGAGACGCTCGCACCGGTGATCAGCCTCCGCCCCGAATTCCGCGAGGCCAAGCTGGTCGAGCGCATGGCCGAGCCGGAGCGGCAGCTCATCTTCCGTGTGCCCTGGCAGGACGACCGCGGCGAGATCCACGTCAACCGCGGCTTCCGCGTGGAGTTCAACAGCGCGCTCGGCCCCTACAAGGGCGGACTGCGCTTCCATCCCTCCGTCAACCTCGGGATCGTGAAGTTCCTCGGCTTCGAGCAGATCTTCAAGAACGCCCTGACCGGCCTGGGAATCGGCGGCGGCAAGGGCGGCAGCGACTTCGACCCGCGCGGCCGGTCGGACGCCGAAGTCATGCGCTTCTGCCAGTCCTTCATGACCGAACTCCACCGCCACCTCGGCGAGCACACCGACGTGCCCGCGGGCGACATCGGGGTCGGCGGCCGGGAGATCGGCTTCCTCTTCGGCCAGTACCGGCGCATCACCAACCGCTGGGAGTCCGGTGTCCTGACCGGAAAGGGCACCGCGTGGGGCGGCTCCCACGTACGCACCGAGGCCACCGGCTACGGCAATGTGCTCTTCACGGCCGAGATGCTGAAGGTACGCGGCGAGCACCTCGCCGGCCAGCAGGTCACCGTCTCCGGCTCGGGCAATGTGGCCCTCTACACCGTCGAGAAGGCCCAGGCACTGGGCGCTCACGTCCGCACCGTCTCCGACTCGGCCGGATACGTCGTCGACGAGAAGGGCATCGACCTGCCCCTGCTCAAGCAGATCAAGGAGGTCGAGCGCGGCCGGGTGAGCGACTACGCGGCCCGCCGCGGCGCCTCCGCCCGCTACGTCGCGGGCGGCAGCGTGTGGGACGTGCCCACCGATGTGGCACTGCCGTCCGCGACCCAGAACGAACTGACCGCCGAGGACGCCGTCACGCTCGTACGCAACGGTGTGAAGGCCGTCTCGGAGGGCGCGAACATGCCCACCACCCCGGCGGCGGTCCGCGTCCTGCGCGAGGCGGGCGTCGCCTTCGGCCCGGCGAAGGCCGCGAACGCGGGCGGTGTGGCCACCAGCGCCCTGGAGATGCGCCAGAACGCGGCCCGCGACAGCTGGCCTTCCGCCCGGGTCGAGGAGGAACTGGCCCAGGTGATGCGCCGCATCCACGACACCGTCCACGAGACGGCGGAACGCTACGGCCGGCCCGGCGACTATGTCGCGGGCGCGAACATCACCGGATTCGAGCGGGTGGCGGACGCGATGCTGGCCCAGGGCCTCATCTGACACCACGCCGGTCTTGACACCATGCTCGCCCCCTGGCCCACCGTACGCGGGTCTGGAGTCAGGGGGCGGCGGTGGCGGACAGGCTCAGGACGAAACGATCCCCCTGGCCGATGCGACCGATGCGACCGATGCGACCGATGCGGCCGATGTGATCGATGTGACCGGCCTCCGGCGGGGCCGGACCGGACCGCCCTGTCGGCGTGAGGCCTCAGGTCCAGGGCCGCAGCTCGTATCGAGAAGTTGCTGGGCCTTGGAAGCGCGCTGGTAGTACACCCGGTTCCCCTCGCGAGTGCGCGTGACCAGCCCGACCCGATGCAGACGGCTGAGGTGATAGGACACCGTCGAGGGGCTCATGTAATGCCGTTCGGCCAGGTCCGTGGTGGTTCGGGGCTCGCTCAGGCAGTTCAGCAGAGCGAGGCGGGAGTGTCCGATGACGGCCTCCAGCGGCTGGCCGGCCCGATCGCCACCCGGCGCACCCGGCCCGCCCGGCACCCCCGGCCAACCCGGCCCGCCTGGACGGGATCCCAGTGGGGCTGCGGGATAGATGAGGCGGGCGCCGCGCTCGTTCCAGGGGTCGATGCAGAGCAGCCAGCGGGCGGTCAACGCCGAGGGGAAGAGGGACAGTCCCGCCTCCTCGCCCTGGTGGCTCAGATCGGCCTCGCACTCGCCGGCGAGGCTCAGAGTGCCGTCGCAGTAAGTGATCATCGGGTGCAGGGAGTTGAGGGCATTGTTCAGCCCCACCCGCGCGATGGCGCGCGTCCGATGCTCGATGTCGGCCTCCGCTCGCGCCAGGAGCGAACTCCATACGGGAGCGAGGCGGGCCTTCCAGAACTGCTCCAGCTCGCAGGCGGCCCGCTGGGCGAAGGCCCGCTCTCCCAGATCCACGAACTCCCGCAGCGCGGGCTGACCGGACGACCCGGGACGATCCCAATGGCCCGGCCGGGACAGCCCGTGCAGCACCCGCTCCAGCTCCCGGGTGATGACCGGGGCAGGGGAGGTGGCGACGTTGTGGAGCTCCGCTTCGAGGTCGGGGGCATGACCCGCGGCCGTGCCGGCGATCACGAAGTCCGGGGCGTAACCGCCGATTTCACGGCGCAGGGCGGAGAGCAGACGCAGCCGCCGTTCTTGAAGAGTCTCCGTGACGTCGTGGCCCGTGAAGTACGTGTGACTTGCGGCCTCGGGCTGGCCGGGGTGCAGCACGGCGGCCGCCTGCTTCAAGGGCGATATCACGAAGTGGGTCGCTGCCAGTGAGTCCGCGTTCAGGCGTAAATGAATCATCAACAATTCCCCCGTGGACAATTCACGACACATTCGAGTCTCCTCGAATCATATGTACGTGCCAACTGCCGGACGCTTGAATTACTGCTGTCACAGGCGAGTTCTTGTCACAAGGCAAGTGTCTGTGGCGTCACGGGGGGCACAGGTCACAAGCCACGCTCCATCACCGAAGACCATGACCACAGCATGGGGGAGATGACTGAAATGAAGCGCAAGCTTGCTCTCACTCTCGGCGTCGTTTCGCTGAGCACCGCGGGTCTGTTAGGCCTCGGAACCGCGACCGCAGGAGCCGCGCCCGCGGCCCCCGCGGCCCCCGCGGCACCTTCCGTGGCGTCCGAGGCTGCGGCGACTTCCGTGTCCTCCACCGAGATCGGTGCCAGGGCCGCCCAGTTCATCATCTACAAGGACGACAACTTCAAGAACGGCAAGTACCCGTTCCGCAGGTCCGACGGGTACCTGGGCAACAACAAGTGGATCGGCGGGGACCACGCAGGCCGGTCGGTCAACAACGGCGCGAGCTCGTTCAGGAACAAGACCGACCGCTGGGTCTACCTGTACGACGGCGTCGAGGACGGGCATGGCAGGTGCGGCGGGACGCCCTACAAGGCGGAGCCCCACACCTCGGACGACGACCTGACGCCCAACGGCTTCGACAACCGCACCAGCTGCGTCAAGTTCCAGTAGGAGCGCAGCGGGGCGGGGGTGCCGTGTGTCGCCGGCATCCCCGCCTCCGGCTCATGACCGTCAGGGGGACCACGTGTCATCGCGATCCGCCATCGCCGTCCTGGCGCTCCTTCTCCTTGGTACCGGGTGCTCTTCGGTGACGGACGAACCGTCGACGGACGAACCGTCGTCCGCACGGGAAGAACCGAAGGACCGAAAGGAACGGGAAGAAGCGGCCGTTTCCGCCGCACCCGTCGCTCCTGCTCTCCCCGCCGTCGGCGCGGAGGTGCGACGCCTCGTTCTGCCCTTCGACGCGTACGAAATGTCCACTCCGCAGATCCATACGATCGAGTCCGCCGAGGACCTCCTGATCCGCGACTGCATGCGTGCTCAGGGGATGGGATGGAAGGCGCTGCCCCGGCCGAGCGGCATTGACCGTCAACCGTCCAACCGGCTTCGCTACGGCCTCGTCGAACCGGAACTCGCCACACGCTTCGGCTACCACCTGCCACCGGAACATCCCGAGACAACCCGTCGTGAAGCGGCATGGGAGGCGCGGGAGAAACTGCCGGACCGGGAACAGCTGGCCGCCTTCGGCAAGGAGGGCGGAGGCGGATGCTGGAAACAGGCGCACGAAAGCCTGCGCCGAGGGCTGCCGCAAGTCGACCAGTCCCAGTTCAACCGGCGTATCGGTGCGGCATTCTCAGCATCCCGGCGCGACCCCGCGTACGCACGCGTCGTCCGCGAGTGGAGTGCATGCCTGAAGGAGAAGGGTTTCCGCTACGCCAACCCCCTCGCCGTCATGAGGGACGCCGAATGGGCAAAATCGACACGGCCCTCCCGGCGGGAAATCGCCGTGGCGCAGGCGGACGTTCAGTGCAAGCAGCAGACGGAACTCGTCACCGCCTGGGTCGCCGTGGAAACCCGAATTCAGAATGAAGTCATACGCAGCCACCCGGCGGAATTCCGTGCGAGGAAAGTCAGGAAGGACCACTGGCTCGCGGCGGCCCGCCGGGTCATCGAACGCGGCTGAATTCGTCCGCGCCCCGGCGGGCGGCGAGCGTCAGCCCTGTTTCGGGGCGGCCTGCTGTACGACCTCGAAGGACCACAGCGTGGACCCGCTGGCCGCAGGCTTGGGACGGTCGCCGCCGCCCTGGTGCGCCGCCTTCATGGGGCCTTCCATCCAGGCCTGAAAGGACTCCTCGTCGCGCCATCGCGTGTAGACGAGGTAGTCGTCGGTGCCCTCGACAGGGCGGAGAAGTTCGAACCATTCGAAGCCGTCGGAGCTCTCGACGGCGTGCGCGCGGGAGGCGAAGCGCTTCTCCAGCGTCTCCCGCTGCTCGGAGGGCACCGTCAGTACGTTGATTTTGACTACGCTCATACGGGCAGCATATGGGGCGGAACGCGGCGCTCGTAGGACGCGCACGCGACCGCCCCGGACGCTGACGGCCCCCGCTCGGCCGGTGACGGCCCCAGGCTCAGCCGGTGACGCGTGCCAGCAGGAATCCGTCGTATCCGCGCGCACCCACGGTCTGCACCGCCGTCGCCGTGAGCCGCGGGTTCTCCGCCACGAGCTCGAACATCCGGCGGGTCGCGCGGACCGCCGCGTCCTCGCTCGCGGCATCGGCCACCGCACCGCCGCGTACGACGTTGTCGACGATGATCAGGCTGCCCGGCCGGGACAGTTTCACCGCCCACTCGACGTAGTTCGGGTTGTTCACCTTGTCCGCGTCGATGAAGAAGAGGTCGAACGGGCCCGCGCCCTCCGCCTCCAGCTGCGCCAGGGAGTCGAGCGCCGGGCCGACCCGCACCTCGACAGCCTTGTCGAGACCGGCGCCGGCGAGGTTGGCGCGGGCCACGTCCGCGTGCTCCTGCAGGTATTCGAGGGAGATCAACTGCCCGTCGGCGGGCAGCGCACGGCCCAGCCAGATCGTGCTGTAGCCGCCGAGCGTCCCGATCTCCAGGATCTTCTGTGCGCCCTGGGCGAGGGCCAGCAGATGCAGCAGCTTGCCCTGGATCGGTGCGACGGCGATCTGCGGCAGCCCGGCCGCGTCACTCGCGGCCACTGCCGCGGTCAGGGCCTCGTCGGCCGGGGCCAGCAGATCGGTGAGGTAAGCGTCTACGGCGGTCCAATGCTCTTGAGACATATAGGAAACGTATCCCAGGTCTCAGGACAGCGGAGGCGGAACGTACACCTCCGCCGGCGGCACCACCGGCCGGCGGCGCCGTGCCCGTACCCGCAGCAGCACCGCCGTCACCACCGCGGCGAGCACCCCGCCGACCGTCAGCAGCCACACCGGCACCCCGGCGACCGTCAGCAGTTCGTTCTCGTACACCACCCGTCGGAACGGCGTATCGGCGTCGGCCGCCCGCAGTTCGTGGTCCCCGTCGATCCGCGACGGCTCCGGGAACTGCTGCTCGAACGCGGTGAGGAAGGCCGGCGCGCCCCCGGTCAGCCGGCCGACCGCGCCCCCGGATTCCACCTTCCCCGCGTAGGTCACCTCCGGCGCGTCCCCGCCGATCCGGTCCCGCGGCTCCATCCGGTGCGGCGCGAACACGTAGAGGCCCAGCGACTGGGGCTCGCGCGCGAGCCGTGACAGCCGCATCGGGTAGACCAGCCGCTCGCTCGCGAAGCGGATCCGCAGGGGGTCGAGCGTCCCGCTCAGCGTCGCGTCCGTACGGTCCGGCGCGAGCCGCACCGCCACGTACTCCCACTTCTGGTCGACGTACGGCTTCAGCTCGGGCGCCAGCCGGTCCGGCAGCTCGAAGCCGTTCTCGTCGAGCCAGCCGCCCAGTGCGTCCGGGTCCGTGGCCGTCAGCCGGGCCACGTCGAAGTCGCCGAGGCGCTCACGGCCGACGACGCCGACGGGTGGCGCGCCGGCTGCCCGAGGCGGTTCCGCGGCCCCGACGCCGTCCGTCACGTCGAAGGGCCAGTCGCCCTGGCGCGGCCAGAAGTAGTGCCGCGTCCGGTGCTCCGGGGCGGTGATC
Organism: Streptomyces sp. NPDC054841; assembly: GCF_053611045.1. Taxonomy (NCBI): domain Bacteria; kingdom Bacillati; phylum Actinomycetota; class Actinomycetes; order Kitasatosporales; family Streptomycetaceae; genus Streptomyces; species Streptomyces sp. NPDC054841. The sequence goes on from NZ_JBSGZO010000099.1 coordinate 10,691, forward strand.
GCCTCCAACTGGTCGAAGAGCATGCCGTCACCGAGCTCGACCGTGGCGCGGCTGGGCACCGGCATGATCCAGGCGGCCCGCGGCGCGTTGCCGTCCACCGTGAAACGCATGACGATCTGTTCCGTACGGCCGTCCCAGTGAACCGCCGACGTCTCCCGTTCCACCGCCATCCGGGACGTCCCCTCCGGGATCATCGCCCCGCAACCGCACGCGTACGCCGGTGCGATCAGTGAGCCGAGCTGCAGCGCGAACAGCGCGCACACCACCAGCAGAATTCTGTTCATCCCCCGCATGCCCATTCGGACGACGCGATGGACCGTACGGTTCCGGACGTCGGCCCGAGGGGGCGCCCGCAGGGCGCCCCCTCGGGTGGATCGCCGCGTCAAGCAATGATCCGCCCACCGCGGCGGTCGCGCCATTCGATCACGCGACGACCGGCCCGCGGACCCTCTGCGGACCGGCCCGCAGAGGGTCTGCGGCTTACCTGCGCCGCTTACCTGCAGCCGCCGTATCGGGTGCAGGTCACGGTGACCTTGGGCGTATAGACCCCACCCCCGGTGTCCACCTGGTACTCCACCCGAACGCTGGTCGGTCCGTCAGCCACACCCTGGAAGTCGAGCTTCCCCTGGAAGGACCGGGTGTCCTTGTCCTCCGGCGGCGTCATGCCCGGACACAGTCCGCTGGACGAGCCCGTCCTCGTCGAACCGTCGGCTCCGGTCGCCGTGAAGTACGCCCTGCGGCAGCCGCTCACGACATGGTTGCTGCCGACGAACTGGACGGACTCGGCCTCCCACTTCAGGGCGCCGGTGGCCACACTGTTGCCGTAGTTCAAGGTGAACTTCGAATGCTGGACCACCGGCGGGATGTCCACCCTGGGCTGTAGCGCGGAGATCGAGACCATGTCGAAGACGCCCCAGTAGTCCTGGCCGTACTTGTCGTCGGGCCGGCCGGTCGACGTGTCCACGTGGGAGAACGCCTCGGCACCGACCCAGCCCTGGAACTGCCCGGAGTCGTCGATGACCTGCAGCATCGGTCGCGGGTGCGAGTTGTGCAGGTAGCAGTCGGCACCCTGGGCCAGGCCCTGGCACCAGTACTCCTCGGTGTTGCGCCGGCCGCCGCCGACCTCGCCGATGTACCGGACACGGTCGAGGTCCAGGGAAGCGCAGCCCGTGCCGGGCTGGAGGTACCCCATGCACGCGCCACCCAGGCAGCCCCTCCACGGGTCACTGGGGTTCTGGCCGTCGGTACCGCTGAACGTCCAGTCGCCGCCCGCACCCTCACGGCCCACGATGCTTGCCTTTGTGCCGTCCTTCCAGGTCACGTCCTTGGCGACGACGAAAGCACCCCGGTACCGCTGCGCGTTGTAGCGCGGGTCGGTGCGGAGCTGGTCCATGGAAGCGCGAGTCGCCGAACCCAGTTCGGCGTTGCTCCCGTATCCGATCCCGAAGGTGGCGCTGTAGTCGGAGAAGTCCCCCTCGGTTCCGTCCTCCGGGATCGTCACATTCGGGGCCTTGTCCGCCGTGTACGCGCCGTAGTACGTCGAGCTGACGATCCGGGCCACCCCGCCGTCGGCCAGGCCCGTCTCCACGTTCCAGTATTCGGTGAGCGCCTTGGGGAGCACCGTACCGGCGGTATTCTTGGTCCAGGTCACCGTGAGCCGGTCGCCGACCAGGTCGAAGGTGCCGCGAAAGCCCCCTGTCGGGCTGCCGCCGAAGCCCTGAACCGTCCTGATGTCGCATACCGGAACGTCGCCGCCGCAGTTCGCGTCCGGGATGGCGGTCTCCCGCACCGGCCGGTCCTGCTGGCTCCAGTTCCAGTAGTTGGTCTCGACGGTTCCGTCCGTCTTGAAGACGTAGTACCCGAGCCGGACCCAGTTGTGGAAACTCGTCTTGGACGGAAGGTCCAGGCCGCCGACCGAGACGACCCAGTTCGCCTTTCCGCCCGGCAGCGCCGGTGCCGCCTGTGCGGCGCCCGCGGGCAGCACGAGCATCGAGACGAGGAGCGCGAGCATCCCGAGCAGCGCCCCTGCGCCCGTTCTCGCGGCACGGCCGTACGTGTTGTCTGTCATCGTTCCCTTCCCGCTTCCCCCGGACCTGACCGTGGGAAAGCGCTGAGCGCGATGAAACCACGTGCCCGCTCACGCGGCGTGTGAGCGGGCCGGCACCCGCCGGGGGTGTGAAACTACGCGGCACGGCGCCGCATCCTGCTCGGAGGGCTTCATGGCAGATAACCGGGCCTGCCGTGGAGCATCGGTTGCCTGCACAACCTCGCATTGGCCGGGTGAGCAGCCTGCGCGGACCGTCGCTCAGCTCAACGTCAAGTGCACGAGATCGACTTCGCCCAGGAGGTCGGTCAACGCACCGACCACATCGACGTTCTGGTCAACAACGGAGCCCGCTGGCTGGACGGCCCGGACCTGTTCTCGGCCTCCGACGAGGACGTGGCCGACACCCTCGCCTCAGGTGGTACGGGCACCATCCTGGTGACGAAGAACCTGCTGCCACTCCTGCTGGCCTCCGCCCGCCCCGATGTCATCACGATGATCTCGGACTGCGGTGTGCCCGGGGCCCGGCACTCGACGGCGCACGAGGCGTACTACGCCGCCAAGCACGCCCAACGAGGCTTCACCGAGTCCCTCTCCCGTCGACTGCGGCCACGAGGAGTCCGCGTCATCTCGCTGTTCCCGCCGGACTTCGACAGTGCCCGCGACCCCCTGTCGCCGGAGTGGGACGCGACACCGCGCGGCGCCCATGACCCCCTCGCCGCGCAGTCCCTGCTCGACTGCATCACCTTCGCGATCCAGCAGCCACGGGACTGCTACATCAACGCCTTCCACTTCGAATCCATGAGCCCGTCCACCACAACGGCAGGATGACGGCTCAGCCCTGGACCACCGGGTGCTCACGGCACTCGAACCAGACGGTCTTGCCGGGCGCGCCGCTCTGCTCCACCCCCCACTTGTGGACCACCGCGTCCAGCAGCGCCAGCCCGCGCCCCTTCTCGGCGTCGGGGGACGCGCTCAGCATGCGGGGGAGAGCGGGGAACTCGTCGCGGACCTCCACCCGGACACCCGCCGGGCAGCGCTCGATCACGAGCGCGCAGCGTCGGTCCGGGACGTGGTGGACGACATTCGCGAGGAGTTCGGTGAGCGCGAGCGCGGCGTCGTCGGCCAGGCCCGCCATGCCCCACAGGGTCAGGTAGCTGCGGAGGATGCGGCGTACATGACGGGCCGAATGGTCTCCGACCGTGAAGTGCATGCCGTAATGGGGGGCGGGGGTGGGGGCGGGGGCGATGTCTTCGTTCACGGTACGAGAGTGGGGTCGGGCGGCTACTCTCGGCTACTGACCGAATACAACCCGTCCTGGAGTGGGCGGTGTTGCGTACGAGGGGGTACGGCGTGACCCACATCAACGTCCTCGACCCGGGCGCCTCGCCGCTCGACTACTACGGCTACGAGCTCCGTCGCTACCGCGAAGCGGCCGGGCTCACGCAGAAGCAGCTGGGCGCGATCATCAGCTACACGGGGTCGCTGGTCGGGCAGATCGAGACGGCGCGGAAGCTGCCGACGGAGGCGTTCAGCCAGGCCGTGGACGCGGCGCTGGGGACGGGTGGGTTGCTGACCCGGATGCTCGGGCTGGTGCTGCGCAGTCAACTGCCCGGATGGTTCCAACAGGTGGCCGAGTTGGAGGCGCGCGCGACGGAGATCTGCACCTTCCAGACGCACATGGTGCACGGGCTGCTGCAGACGCAGGCGTACGCCCGCGCCGTCCTCGGCGCCCTGGACCGCAGCAAACTCGACGACCGCACGACGGTCCGGCTCGCGCGGCAGCGCATTCTGGACACGGGCGAGCCGCCCGCGTTCTGGGCGATCCTCGGGGAGGCGGCGCTGTGCCAGGAGATCGGCAGCCCGGTGGTCATGAGGGAGCAACTGGCCCAGCTGTTGGCGTACGAGGACGACCTCCGTGTGAACATCCAGGTGCTGCCGTTCTCGGCGGGAGCCCATGCCGGTCTGCAAGGCTCATTCAACCTCTACCGCTTCGCGGGCGACCCGGCCATCGTCTACACCGAGGGCTATGGGGCTGGGCATCCGACGGCCAACCCGGACACGGTCAAGGACTGTTCGCTCCGTTACGATCACCTCCAGGCCGCCGCCCTGTCCATCAAGGACTCGGCCGCGCTGATTCGGCGCACGATGGAGGATCGCTATGGGGAGCAGCAACTCACATCTGACCGGCGCCCAGTGGCGTAAGTCCAGCTACAGCGGCGACCAGGGGGGCGACTGCGTCGAGTGCGCCCCCCTCGGCGGCGCCGCCTGGCGTAAGTCCAGCTACAGCAGCGACCAGGGCGGCGAATGCGTCGAGGTCGCCGAAGCCCCCCACCTCGTCGCCGTCCGCGACTCCAAGGTCCCCGACGGCCCGCACCTCACCCTCACCCCGGACGCCTTCAGCGCCTTCGTCGACTCGCTGCGCTGATGTGCTGACGGCTCCCGGTGGTCAGGCGAGACCGTCTCAGGCGGGACCGCCCGGCCGCAGTGCGCCCGACGGGCGGCCCAGAGTGAAGCCCGCGAAACCCCACATCAACGGTCCCGTACAGGTCAGCTTCCCGCCCCCGGAACCGCCAGCCGGGGTACGGGCTGGTCAGGGCCGGCTCGCGGGCACTGTGTCCTTGGCCACCAGCGTGTCGCCGGCCCAGCAGAGCCGGTAGAGGTCGACCTGGTCCAACAGGTCGCGGCCGGAGCGGTAGTACTCGCAGACGGTGCCGGGCGGCCGGGGTGCGGAACGGGCGTGGTCGGGCGGGTGGGGGAAGGCGCGGGGCGGCAGCAGACGGGCGAGTTCGGCGCGGGGCCGGCCCGTCTCCAGTTCGTCGAACCGGGACGGCGGCAGCACGCTCGTCGTCAGTTGCCAGGCCAGGTAGACGGCGGCGGGCACGAAGAACGCGGCTGCGGCGACGGGGGCCGCGAAGGCGGCGAGCGAACGGCGGCGGGTGGCGCGCCGGAGGTCGGCGAGCCGCCGGGCGGACTCCGGGCTGGTGCCGGTGTCCGGGTCCCGGTTCGTGTTCATGCCGGTACGCGGGGCCGTGCGGGGGGCGCTCTCGACCGCCCACGCGGACCCGTCGTCCGTCCCCCGGGTCCAGGACGGCATTCCGGGCCCTGTCCCGGCCGCCGACGCCGCTTTCGCGGGGCGGGCCGGGGGCTGGTGCGGGAGGACGGCGGTGACGCGGAACCCGCCCTGGTACGGGCCGGCCCGCAGCGAGCCGCCGAGGACCGTAACCCGCTCCCGCAGCCCCGTCAGCCCCTGCCCGCCGGCACCGACTCCGGCCGGCGGGCCCTCCGCCCGGTGCGCCGGCCCGTCCGTCGGCGGGGCGGCGTTCACCACGCTCACGCGGGTGCGGTCGGCCTCGTGCGTGATCCCCACCAGCACCGCGCCGCCTGGCGCGTGCTTCACGGCGTTGGTGAGGGCCTCCTGTACCACCCGGTACATCCCGCGTTCGACCAGGGGCGACAGCGCGGGCACCGGCCCGCGCCCTTCCCACCGCACCGGCACCCCGGAGGCGACCGCGCGGCCGAGGAGGTCCTCGACGGTGTCCGCGACGGGCAGGCCCGTGCCGACGCCCGTTTCCGTCCCCGGCGGGTCGCGCAGCACGGCGACGGTCTCCCTCAGCTGCTCGACGGCGTCCGCGATCGTCCCGCGCAGTTCGGCAAGGTCGGCGCGGTCCTGTTCGGTGAGGTCGGGGGAGAGCTCCAAGGCCCCGGCACGCAGGGCGACCAGGCTCAGGGCGTGGCCGAGGGAGTCGTGCATGTCGGCTGCGATGTCCGCGCGTTCGGTCAGCCGCGCCCGCTCCGCGACCAGGTGTTGCCGCTCTTCCAGACTCCGGGCCAACCGCCATCCCTCCCACACGAGTTCGCGCCGGCCGCGCCAGTGGCGTCCGGCCAGCCACGGCAGCAGGAGGGCGGTGGGCAGCACGGTCAGCGCGTAGAACCACCACACGGCCTGCGCCCGCAGCACGGCGCACGCCGCGAGATCGACCGCCAGGCACCCGGCGAGCACCAGCAGCGGGCCCCGGGCCGCGGCGACCCGGGCGCCCAGCAGACAGCTCAGCGCGGCCAGCGACAGGACGTGGGCGTTGGCGGGGGTTGCGGAGTCGGCCAGGCCCAGCGCGCACAGCCCGTTGACGAGGAACACTGCGGCCCCCGGCCGGCGGCGGGACAGCGGCGCGGCCACCGCCAGGACGGCCAACGGGAGCAGTAAATCCGGGCCCGGCGAGGCCGCGCCGGTGTCCCGGAACCCGTAGCCGGTCGCGGCGGCGAGCACGCCCGACAGGGTCACGTCGCCGAGCACGGACCTGGCGGGGGGTGTGCGCCTGCGCCACATGGTGCGTCGACCGTCCTTTCCGATGGATGTCCTCACCTGCCCGGGTCGATTCTGTGGGGTGGGCCGGGACGCCCGACCACCCGGTGGGCGTCAAGAGGCGCCCGGGCGGGGGCCGACAGGGGGTCAGGCGTCCCGGCGACGCAGCACGTACAGGCCGATCAGGTGCGCCGCAGCGGCCCACGCCGCCACGATCAGGACCGCCGTCGCCGGCGCGAGCGGGGCGTCGACGCCGGCGCGCATGAAGTGGTTCCCCGCGCCGTGCGGCAGACGGTCGTTGACGGCCGAGAGCTGCGCGCTGCCGAGGCCCAGGAGCACGCTTGGCAGCGCCCACAACAGGGTGGCCAGGATCGACAGCGCGCCGGCCGGGTGGCGTGTGGCGAAGGCCACCCCGACGGTCAGCACGGCGACGAGCGCCTGGTAGACCCCGACGGCCAGGACCTGCCCGAGGGTCGTGTCGGCCTCGAACGAGGCCCGTCCGCCGAACGACCCCCAGGCCACCGCCGTGCCCACGACTGCGAATGCGATGCCGGCGACGAACGCGACCACGGCCGCCACCAGCGCCTTCGCCGCCTGGACCCGATGCCGCCGGGGCACCCACAACAGTGAAGCCCGCACACTCCCCGTCGAGTACTCGGAGGTCACCGCGACCGTGGCCAGGACGACGACGGTGAATTGGACGAGGATGGCGGAAGAGGCCGCCGCGTTACCGACGGGCTGGACCGGATGCCCGTTGATGCGGGCGATCGAGGCGTAGTAGAAGGTGAATACCCCGGTCATCGCGAGACCCGCCAGCAGACAGAGGGAGGGGGCGCGGACCGACCACAGTTTGGTCCACTCCGAGGCGACCGCCCCGGCGAAGCCACCGGCGGTGCTGTGGCCCAAGGTGTCGGGCGCGGCCCCGGGCAGGTCCGTCCGGTCGCCGTGTGCCGCCGTGGTCACCGTGGTCCCCCCTCGTTCTCCGTGTCGGCCGTGCTCGTGCCGGCTTTGCCGGTGTCGGTCGCGGGCATCGTGGTCGCGCCCATGCCGCCCGTCGCGTACTCGACGCTGCGCGCGGTCAGGTCCATGTACGCCTGCTCCAGCGAGATCCGGACGTCTCTCAGCCCGTGCAACCGGACGCCGCAGTGGTGGGCGAGGTCGCCGATCTCGGCGGCGCCTCGGCCCTCGACGGTGAGTTCGCCGGACGCGGACGTCTCGACGCTCACCCCGTCGGCCGCCATCAGGCGGCGGACCAGCGTCGCCCGCTCCTCGGGGTCGGGCACCGAGGCGCGCGCCGACACAGGGGAGGCAGCGGCGAGGAACTCCGTCATGGAGGTGTCGCTCAGCAGGCGCCCCCGTCCGATGACGACGAGGTGGTCGGCCGTCAGCTGCATCTCGCTCATCAGGTGGCTGGAGAGGAAGACGGTGCGTCCCTCCGCCGCCCGGTCGCGCACGAGTCGGCGGATCCACCGCACGCCGTCCGGATCGAGGCCGTTGACCGGCTCGTCCAGGACCAGCACGGGCGGATCGCCGAGCAGGGCGCCCGCCACCCCGAGCCGCCCGCTCATGCCGAGCGAGTACGTGCCGGCCGGGCGCCGGGCCGCCTTGGTCAGACCCACCGTCTCCAGCACCTCGTCCACGCGGCGCACCGGGATGCCGTTCGCCCGGGCCTGGGCGACAAGGTGCGCGCGGCCGGAACGGGCCGGGTGGACGGCCCGGGCGTCCAACATCGCCCCGACCGCGCACAGCGGCCGGCGCAGGTCCGCGTAGGGCCGGCCGGCTATCAGGGCCCGCCCGCGCGTGGGATGGTCCAGGCCCAGGATCATGCGCATCGTGGTGGACTTCCCGGCCCCGTTGGGGCCGAGGAAGCCGGTCACGCGGCCGGCCCGGATGTCGAGTGTCAGGTCGTCCACGGCGAGGGTGCCGCCGTAGCGTTTGGTGAGTCCTCGGAGGGTGATCACGGGGTTCCTTCGCTGTCGCTCGCGGAGTGCGGCATACGGAACGCGGAATGCCGACGGCAGGTGGCCGCCGGCGGACGCGTGATGGGCGCCGCCCAGGGCGGGCCGCCGCGTTCTCGTACGGAAGCGACGCTAAGAGTCCGCGGCGCCGGGACCCATCGGTCGATCGGCAGCAGCCTCCTGCCTTTCGTCGGGGGTGCACTCCGCCCCGGGACGGATCTCCGGGGATCGCCGTTCGCACGGTCGCGCGCCGGCCGTAGGCTCGCCGCGTGGAAGAGACGACACTCAGCAGCCGACCGGTCCGGGTCCTGGTGGCCGACGACGAGGCGATGGTCCGGGCCGGGGTGCGGGCCATCCTGACCCGGGACCCGGGTGTCGAGGTGGCCGCCGAGGCGGGCGACGGGCACGAGGCCATCGCGCTCACCCGCCGACACCGGCCGGACGTGGTCCTGTTGGACATCCAGATGCCCGGCCTGGACGGACTGACGGCGGTGGCACGGCTCCACCGGGAGCTGCCGACGGTCGGTGTGATCATGCTGACGACCTTCGGTCAGGACGAGTACGTCACCCGGGCCCTGGGGGAGGGCGCCGACGGCTTCCTGCTCAAGGCGGACGACCCGAGGGAACTGCTCAACGGGGTGCGGGCGGTGGGAGCCGGTGGAGCCTACCTGTCCCCGCGGGTGGCCGGTCGGGTCATCGCCGGGCTGCGCGCGCACCGAGCGGCCCATCCCCACCGGTCGCTGGAGCGGCTGACGGAACGGGAGCGTGATGTGGTGGCCGGGCTCGGGGCCGGGCTGTCGAACGCGGAGATCGCGAGCCGCCTGCACCTGGTCGAGGGTACTGTGAAGGCGCATGTCAGCGCCGTGCTCGGGAAGTTGGGCGCGCGCAACCGGGTGGAGGCGGCCATCGCCGCGTACGAGGCCGGCCTGGTCCCGCCGAGCCACCGCTGACCCGGCCGTTTCCTTTGGCGCCGTCAGCGAAATCACCTTGCTCAGGCTGCTTGACACACAGCGGCGCTGTCAGGTGAGTGCCCACGAGACCTGGACCCTCACCCAGGCCGTTCCGGAGCAGTAGCCAATCCGGCATTCCGTACCGTTCGTGATCACGGCAATTCGGCGCGTAATTAGCGGGGTTGACGGAATCTCAATTCAAACCCAGATCTAGATCTCGATCGGATTACGACATCCTTAAGTGGGGCTGGACCGCAGGGGGGCGAGGTGCGCAACTTCCTTATTTGCAAGTCAAGTTGACGGTTCATCAATTTAATAGCGCTGGTTACGGGGTGACTTCCGAAAGGGGTGATCCCATATGTCTGAAATATTCGCTTATTTGTTCTGGCAAGCTTCCGCGCACCATTCCCTGACCAAGGAAGAGGTGCAATCTTGCCTGGACGTCGAAGACTCCAGAAGCCTCAGCGTCGTAAGTCCCGCCGACTCATAATCGGCACGGCCGCCGTCGCCGTGATGGCGGTCATGGGCGTAGTGGCGTACGAGGTGACGCAGCCGGGAACGGACACGAACCGCCCGCTGCCGCTCGCCCAGGGGGACACCGCCGGAGAGCCGGTCGCGGCGCCGGAGCCCGCGAAGGAGCCGGCCCGCGAGAAGGAGCCCGAGCCGCTCAAGGAAGTCCCGAAGAGCGACACCGAGCGGGGCATGGTCTACGAGGGGTTGAAGCCCGCGCCCGAGGGGGATCCGTGCGCGGGGGTGTACCGCACGTCAGGCGGCAACTGCACCCATGGCCCCGACGCCCCTCCGAAGGGCGTGGACATCAAGAAGGACACTTCGCCCGCGGTGAAGGCGGCCGCGCCCGCCGAGGACCCGACCAAGGCGGGGAGCGCGAAGTCGTCCGGGGGTGAACTTCCCCGCACCGCCGCGCCCGCACTCGACGGCGCGGCCCGGAAGGCCGGCGGCCCTCCCGCCGCCGGAGGTTCGGCATCGAACGCTCCCGCGGCGAACGGCCCCGCCGGGCAGACCGTGCAGTGCGACAGCGACGGCAACACCGGCAACCGCGTCCAGGTCGTGTACGCGCACGCCCCCGGAAGGGACCGGTACGCCGAGTACCTCCCGTCGTTCCGCAAGTGGGCCGCCGACGCCGACCTCATCTATTCGGAGAGCGCCAAGGACACCGGCGGTGTCCGGCACATCCGCTACGTGACGGCCGCCGACTGCACACCGACGGTGCTCAACATCGAGCTCCCGGCGTCCGCGCTGGCCGAGTTCAGCGCCACCAACAGGGCGCTGGCCGACAAGGGTCTCGACCGCCGCGACCGCAAGTACATGATCTTCGCGGACACTCAGGTCTACTGTGGTATCGGCACCTTCGCCGGTGACGAGCGTCCGGGCCAGAGCAACCTCAGCAACTTCGGCCCCTCCTACGGCCGTACCGACACCGGCTGCTGGGGCGGACACACCGCGGCGCACGAACTCGGGCACAACCTCGGTGCGGTGAACAACAGCGCTCCCAACACCAGCAGGGGCGCGCACTGCACGGACGAGTGGGACGTCATGTGCTACTCGGACAGCCCGTACTACCCCAAGATGCGCAGTATCTGCCAGGACGGGGAGTACGAGAACCGTCTGGACTGCAACCACGACGACTACTTCCACACCAACCCCAGGCCGGGCAGCTATCTGGCCACGCACTGGAACATCGCCGACAACCAGTTCCTGATGAGGGCCGCCACCGGGACCACCCCGAACCCCGGCCCGACCCCGAGCCCGACGCCGACCACGGGGCCCACCCCGCGGCCCACGCCGACGAACGGATCCGGCGCCGGACCCGACGTCACGGTCGGCCAGATCGCCCCGGACTCCGCCGTCGCCGGCTGGAAGCCCGTCAACGGCGCGGTCTGGTACCAGATCTTCCTGAACGGCCAGGCCGTGGGCTGGGTGCAGACGACCAGCGTCCGCGTCTACAACCTGAAGCCGGGTACGGACTACACCGTCGCCGTCTCGGTGCGTGACTCCTCCGGCCGGGACAGCGGCCGGGGCAGGGCGACCTCGTTCCGTACTGCGGGCGGCGATGGCGGCGGCACGACGCCCACGCCCGCCACGCGCTATCTGCTCACCAACGGTGCGACCGGGGCAGCCGCGGAGATCTGGGGCGGCCACAGCGCGGACAACACCGTCCTGGTCGGCTCGCAGCGCAACGGATACGCCCAGCAGCAGTGGTACTTCGACGGCGCGGGCAACGGCTACAGCCGCATCCGCTCGGCCGTCTCGGGCAAGTGTCTCCAGGTCGGCGGCACCCCCGCCTCCGGCATGTGGGTGGCGCAGCAGCCCTGCCGCGACATCGCGGCCCAGCGGTGGAGGATCGCCGGCAGCGGCGGCGGGGTGAAGGTGACCGCCGGCGACAGCGGCTACGTCCTCGGCGTCAGCAACCGCCCGTACTACGGGTCCTGGCTGATCGAGCTGCAGAACGCGGCGGGCGCACCGGCCCAGGTGTGGACGGTCCAGAAGGCGTCCTGAGTCTCCAGGGCTGCCCGAGGGCCTGTCTTCCGGATCTTGCCGGGGGCGCGCCTCGGGCCGGGCGGGGGGGGGGGGGGGCGCGGCGCCGGG
>NZ_JBSGZO010000100.1:0-22158 GCF_053611045.1 Streptomyces sp. NPDC054841
GTGCGCCGAGGGCCGCGATATCGCAGAACCTGCTGGTCAGACGGTCTCCGCCAGCTTCGCCTCAGCCTGCGGGGCATCCGTCGCCGGCTCGGGCTTCGCCGGGCCCGCGCCCTTGAGCGGCACCTCCTTGACGAAGAACGCCGCCAGGAAGCCGATCACGGCGACCGCCGAGCCGAGCAGGAACGCGGAGTGCGTCCCCGAGGACACCGCGAACTGGTATGCCTCGCGCACCTGCTCCGGCAGCTTCGCCAGGCTCGCCGCATCCAGCTGCGCGGACTGCTGGGTGATGCCGGACCCGGCACGGGCCGCCATCTCGTCCTGCACCCGCGAGGTGAAGAGCGCGCCCATGATCGCGACACCGAAGGAGGAGCCGAGCGTACGGAAGAGGGTGGTGGCGGAGGACGCGACGCCCATGTCCTTCATGTCGACGCTGTTCTGTGCGACCAGCATCGTGATCTGCATCAGGAAGCCCATACCGGCGCCGAGGACCGCCATGTAGAGCCCGGAGGTGAGCCGCGAGGTGCCGGTGTCCATCTGCGCGAGCAGGAAGAGACCGGCCACCATCAGCCCGCCGCCCATGATGGGGAAGATCTTGTACTTGCCGCTGTTGGTGGTGACCCTGCCCGCGATCAGCGAGACGACCATCATCGACAGCAGCATCGGCAGGAGCAGCAGTCCGGAGTTGGTGGCGGACGCGCCCTGCACGGACTGCTGGAACAGCGGCAGGAAGAGCACCGCGCCGAACATCACGAAACCGGTCAGGAAGCCGATCACCGACATGAGGGAGAAGTTGCGGCTGCGGAAGATGTGCAGCGGCATGATCGGCTCCGCCGCCTTGGTCTCCACGAAGAGGAAGCCGATGAGCGAGGCGACGCCGATCGCGATGAGCTCCATGATCACGGCGGAGTCCCAGGCGTACTCCGTGCCGCCCCAGGTGGTCACGAGCACGATCGAGGTGATGCCGACGGTGAGGAGCCCGGCGCCCAGGTAGTCGATCCGCTGCGCCCCGCGCTCCTTCTTCGGCAGATGCAGGACGACCGTGAGCATGGCGAGAGCGACAGCGCCGAGCGGCAGATTGATGTAGAAGCTCCAGCGCCAGCCCCAGTGGTCGGTGATGGTGCCGCCCACCAGCGGCCCGCCGATCATGGCGAGGGCCATCACGCCGGCCATCATGCCCTGGTACTTGCCGCGCTCCCGGGGCGGGATGAGGTCGCCGATGATCGCCATGACGCCGACCATCAGACCGCCGGCGCCCAGGCCCTGTACGGCGCGGAAGCCGATCAGCTGGCCCATGTCCTGGGCCATGCCGCTGAGTGCCGACCCGGCCAGGAAGATCACGATCGAGGTGAGGAAGACGCCCTTGCGGCCGTACATGTCGCCGAGCTTGCCCCAGATGGGGGTGGAGGCGGCGGTGGCCAGGGTGTACGCGGTGACCACCCAGGACAGATGCTCGAGGCCGCCGAGTTCACCGACGATGGTCGGCATCGCGGTGCCGATGATCATGTTGTCGAGCATCGCGAGCAGCATCGCGATCATGAGCGCGAGCAGTACGACGCGGACGCTGCGCGGCTGCGGCCCGTCAGGGGCGGCGGACGGGCCGGCCCCCGCAGCCGCACCGGATGCCCCCGACGCCCCGGAGGCTCCGGACGCCCCGGGCGCTTCGGCCCCCGCCCGCCTCTCGGCACCCTCGGGCGCCGCCCCCCTCAGTATTTCTTTTCCGGCCATGGTCCCGAACCCACTCCCCTGCATACCCGCCCGCCGCACACTTACTTGCCGCCCGGCTAGTTGACTACACTGGGGACCGTAGCCCTGCAACTAGCCGGGCGTCAAGTAAGTATTCGTTCCAGGAGAGCTTCCATGGCCAGAGGCAACACCCGCCAGCGCATTCAGGACGTCGCCCTGGAACTCTTCGCCGAGCAGGGCTACGAGAAGACATCCCTTCGCGAGATCGCCGAGGAGCTGCAGGTCACGAAGGCGGCGCTGTACTACCACTTCAAGACCAAGGAAGACATCGTCATCAGCCTCTTCCAGGATCTGACCCGGCCGATCGACGAGCTGATCGCCTGGGCGGAGAAGCAGCCGCGCACCCTGGAGACCAAGACGGAGCTCCTGCGCCGCTACCAGGCCGCACTCACCGGAGCGGCCCCGCTCTTCCGCTTCATGCAGGAGAACCAGGCCACCGTGCGCGAGCTGAGCATCGGCGAGACGTTCAAGGAACGCATGATCACCATGACCCGGCTGGTCCAGGAGCCGGAGTCGAGCATGACCGACCGGGTCCGCTGCATCAGCGCGCTGTTCACGATGCACGCAGGCATGTTCTTCATGCAGAACGTCGAAGGCGACCCCGAGGAGAAGCGCGAAGCTGTCCTCGAGGTCGCCATCGATCTGGTGACTCAGGCCCATCGTCACGGGCGCCCGGAGTAAACCGGCGCCGGCGGGCCGACCGGCGCAAGGGGTCAGATGCTGACGCCCTCGGACCGCAGGAACGACGCCGGGTTGACGGCCGAGCCGTAGTTCGGGGTCGTGCGGATCTCGAAGTGCAGGTGCGGGCCGGAAGAGTTGCCGGTGTTGCCGGACAGCGCGATGACCTTGCCGGTGTCCACCGTCTGGCCGATGTTGACCTTGATCTGCGACAGGTGGGCGTACTGCGAGTACGTGCCGTTGCCGTGCTTGATCACGATGGCGTTGCCGTACGCCGAGCCGTCGCCGCCGCCGCCCGGGCCGGCCTTCACGACGACACCGCTGCTCGCGGCCTTGACGGCGGTGCCGACCGGCACGGCGAAGTCCTGCCCGGAGTGCTTGTGGGACCACATGGCGCCGCCCTGGTTGAAGCTGGCGGTCAGCGTGTAACCGACGACCGGCTTGACCCAGGCCGAGGACTTCTTCGCCGTGGGGGCCTTCGCCTCGGCGGCGGCCGCGGCGACGGCGGTGGTGCTGGTGACGGTCTCCGCCGCGGCGGCGGACGCGACACCGGCACCGGCTCCGACGACCATCACTGCGCCGAGTCCGGCGGCCACGACGGAACCACGGGTCGGGAGAACGGACGAGCGGAAACGGTTGATGATGCGCTTCGACATGCGGGGAGAACCTCCGGGCTGTACGGGCAAGAACCGACCCGGCGCAGGAGCACCGGGTGCCCCACCTTGGTAACCCGGCACCCCAACCCACCTCAAACAGCCCATCTACGACATCTACTCGTAGATGGGGCAGTGTGAGCAGGGCCATTGACGATGCCGCATCGACCGTCCGGCATTGCCCGAAATCTCCGGACGAAGGCTGGTTTAACCCCACGTAGAGGCAGTTCGATCCCGATGTCCGCCGCAGGCCGCCCTTCACTCCGCCACCACCGGGCCGAAAGCCCCTCCCACGACCCCCGCAGGCCCCGGAGCGCCACCAAGAACCCCCACTAAGGCGCCTAGTAGGCTCGGAACGGCCTGTGCGCCTTGTCACGGCCGCGACGGGGCCGGTGCGTCGTGGGTCACAGCGAAAGCGGCGATTTTCGGGGGGAAACGCCCCCTTTGAGCTCCGGAATCCTGGAGCTCTGGGATCTTGGGGATCTGGGGGGATCACGCATGGAGCCCGCACTCATCGGCACCCGGCTGGCCTCGGCGGCCCTCGCCCCGCTCCTCAAGCGGCTCCTGGTCCAGGAGGGAAACGGCGCCGGCCTGACGGACAAGCCCGTACGCCTGGCCGGCCTCGTCTCGTTCCGCGGCGAGAAGCGCACCCTCACCGAGAAGGACGTGCGCAAGCTCGCGGGCACCCTCGTCCGCCAGTCGCTCGACCGTCCCGGCGAGCCCCCGTTCCCGGCCGATGAGACCGAGGCCGTCGCCGAGGCCCTCGCCCGTACGCTGCTCGCACTCGGGGACCTCGACATGGACGACGTCCAGGCGGTACGCCACGGCCACCGCGAGCTGGCGCGGCGGCTGCGGACCAGCGCGGCCGCCGGGCGCGCCGCCGACGGGCTGTCCGCGGACGCCACCCTCTACCTCGACTCGCTCACCGAGTGGGCCTGCCTGCACATCCTCCAGTTCTTCACCCAGCGCTCGTCCTTCATCGCCCGCACTCTCGTCGAGCAGAGCCGCACCCAGGCCGAGCTGCTCGCCCGGCTCGACGAACTGATCCTGCGTACGCCCCGCGCCGACGGCCGCGACGTGGCCTTCGAGCGCCGCTATCTCGCGTACGTCGCCAGGAAGCACGGCAGCCTGACGATCTACGGCATCGACCTGCACGACTCGCCGGATGTCTGGCCGCTGGACGTGGCGTACCTGAGCCTGGAGGCGAGCGCCGGGGAGGCCCGCCAGGTACGGCCGGGCCGGATCGCCCGGCACCTCGCGGAGCGGCCGTCCGCCCTCCGCGAGCAGGACCGGCCGGGTGGTCCGCTCATGCCGCCCCTCAGTGGGCTGGAGGAACTGGAGGAGCTGGCGGACGTGGTGCCGCTCGACGCCGCACCGGTCCGCGCCGACCAGGCCCTCGCCCAGCACGACAAGGTCCTCCTGCGCGGGGTCGCGGGCTCCGGGAAGACCACGCTCGTCCAGTGGCTCGCCGTCTCCACCACGAGCCAGGACCCGGCCGAGCGGATGGCGTACCTCCACGACCGCATCCCCTTCGTCCTGCCCCTGCGTACCCTCACCCGCCACGGCGAGCGGCTGCCCGGCCCCGACCGTTTCCTCGCCGCCGTCGGCTGCCCGCTCTCCCCGCCCGACGGCTGGGCCGACCGCGTCCTGTCGGCCGGACGCGGCCTGATCCTCGTCGACGGCATCGACGAGGTCCCCGAGGCCGAGCGGGGCCGCACCCGCCGCTGGCTGCGCGATCTGCTCGCCACGTACGACGACGGCAGCAGCGGGGGCAACCGCTGGCTCGTCACCTCCCGCCCCTCCGCCGTGGGCGACGACTGGCTCACCCCCGAGGGCTTCACCGAACTCACCCTCTCCCCCATGCGCAGGACCGAGGTACATGCCTTTGTGGAGCGCTGGCACCGGGCCGCGGGCACCGAGGCACAGCCGTACGAGCAGCCGCTCCTCGACGCGCTGCGCACCAAGCAGGATCTCGCCCGCCTCGCCACCAACCCCCTCATGTGCGGTCTCATGTGCGCACTGCACCGCGACCGCCGGGGCTTTCTGCCGCGTGGCCGCAAGGCGCTGTACGAAGCCGCGCTGTCGATGCTGCTCGCCCGTCGCGACCGGGAGCGGGACATGGGAACGCCGTCCGGCGTCGACCTTCCCGAGGCCCCGCAGATCCAGCTGATCCAGCGCCTCGCATACTGGCTCACGCTCAACGGCCGTACGGAGATGGACCGCTCACGGGCCGAATCGCTGGTCCTCGGTGCGATTCCCGCCGTTCCCGAGGCGGCGGCGGCCGGAGATCCGCAGGCGGTCTTCGACCATCTGCTCCACCGCAGCGGACTGCTCCGCGAACCCTCCCCCGGCGCCGTGGACTTCGTCCACCGCACATTCCAGGACTACCTCGCCGCGAAGGCGATCGTCGACGAGTGGCACATCGGCGTCCTGGCCCAGCACGCGGCGGACGACCAGTGGGAGGACGTCATCCGGATGAGCGTGGCTCATGCGCGGCCGCGCGAATGCGCCGAAATCTTCACCGAGTTGCTGGCCGCGGCGGACGCGGAGCAGAGCCGCCGCAGGCAGTTGCGGATTCTGGTCGTCGCGGCGGCGGCGATGGAGCAGGCGACGGAGATCTCCCCGGACATCCGCCAGGAGCTGCTCCGCCGTACGGCGGAGGTCATTCCGCCCCGCTCGGTCGAAGAGGCGCGCGCTCTCTCGGCCGCCGGACCGCTCGTGCTCGATCTGCTGCCGGGCCCCGACAAGGTGGGGAGCGGTTCAGCGGCCCGTATGACGGTCATCGCCGCTTCCCATATCGCGACGGACGCGGCGATCCCGTTCCTGTCGCGGTACACCTCTCACCCCGTACTCACGGTGCGGTCCCAGCTCGTCTGGGCCTGGGACCGGTACAACACCGAGCGGTACGCGAGGGAGGTGATCGCGGCCATCGACCCGGACGGCCTGCAGTTCACCGTCCGGAACGCCGAACAGGCAGGGATACTGAGGGCCTTGGGCGCCAGCCGCGGGCTGCACTTCCAGGGCGACCTTCCCGGAGAGCTCATCGCGGAGACCGTACGGGCCTGTTCACCCCCGGAGGTTCGTATCTCCGGCAACGCGCTGCTGACAGACCTCACCTGTCTCGAGGACGGGCACTCGCTGCGCACCCTCGAACTCGACCGCTGCCCTGAGATCACGGACCTTTCGGCCATGGCAGGACTGCCGATCACCGAAATCCTCATGGACGATCAGCAACTCGCCGTGATGGAGGCCGTGTCACCGGTCGGGGAGCTGCAGATCGAGCTGCGCAGCGCGGAACCGTCCCTGGACCGGGTCCCGCACCGCTTCCCGGACATCACCTCGATCGTTGTCGTGCATCTGTTCCGGCGGAACTTCCTCGTGGATCTGTCGCCTCTGCTCGCGCTGGAGAGACTGCAGCAGGTCCTCGTCGTCGGCGACCGCGACCGGATCTCCGGGGCCGACGGTTTCCCACCCGGAGTCCAGGTACAGATCACCACGCCGAACTAGAGCCACGGGTCACGCCGAATTAGAGCCACGGGCCACGCCTCATGAGAGACACGGGCCACGCCTTCTTCCCGCCCCCGTCCCCGTCCGTCATCCTCCTGTGCCATGAGTAGACCCGTGATGAGCATGAAAGGCCGCGGGATCCTTCGCCGCGCCCGGACCTGGCCGCTCGCCCTCGGCCTCGTCGCCGCCCTCACCTGGAGCACCGGGAGCGCGCCCGCCGGGGCCGGGCCCTCCGACACCGGGCTCAAGGGCGCCATCGACACGATCCTCGCCGACTCCCGGATGGCGGGCGGCGCCGCGAGCGTCGTCATCGCCGACGCCACCACCGGGGAGCGGCTCTACGAACGCGCGGGCGGCGACCGGCTGATGCCCGCGTCCAACACCAAGCTCGCGACCTCCACCGCCGCGATGGCGCTCCTCGGACCCGACTACCGGTTCCGTACGGACGTCCTCTCCACCGGCCGCCGCCAAGGCTCCACCCTGTACGGAGATCTCTACCTCCGCGGCACCGGCGACCCCACCACGCTCGCCGCCGACTACGGCCGGCTCGCCGAACAGCTGCGCGCCTCGGGCATCCGCAGGGTCACGGGCCGGCTCGTCGCCGACGACACCCGCTTCGACACCAACCGCCTGGGGCGTCACTGGGCGGCCGACGACGAATCCTCGTACTACGAGGCGCAGATCTCGCCGCTGACCGTCGCGCCCGACACCGACTACGACGCCGGTACGGTCATCGTCGAAGCCCTCCCCGGCGCCGCGCCGGGAGACAAGCCGCGGGTGAAGATCACTCCGCCGACCGACTACGTACGTGCCGACATCCGGGGCACCACGGTCCCCGCCGGGCAGACCGACACCCTCGCCATCGAGCGCGAACACGGCACCAACACCCTTGTCATCACTGGTGGCATCCCGGTCGGGGCATCCGCGACCAAGGAGTGGATCACCGTCTGGGAGCCGACCGGCTACGCCGCGGCCGTGTTCGCCGACGCGCTCGCCGAGCACGGTGTACGGGTCTCGGGCAGCCCGCGGCTCGGCCGGCCCACCCCGGCCGGAGCGGCGGTCCTCGCGACGCACAGCTCCATGCCGCTGAAGGAGCTGATGCTCCCCTTCATGAAGCTGTCGAACAACATGCACGCCGAGGCCCTGACCAAGACGATCGGGTACGAGACCGCCGGACGCGGGACCTGGAGCGCGGGCCTCGCCGCCATCGACGGCTATCTGAAGAAGGAAGGCGTGGACGCGGCGCAGCTCCGCCAGGTCGACGGCTCGGGCCTGTCCCGGATGAACGTCTTCCCCGCCGACCAGCTCGCCCGTCTCCTGCTGGCCGTCCGCGACGCGCCCTGGTACGCCGACTGGTACGCCTCACTGCCCGTCGCCTGCAACCCCGACCGCGCCATCGGCGGCACCCTGCGCACCCGCATGTGCAACACCCCGGCCGCCCTCAACACCCGCGCCAAGACAGGCTCATTGACCGGCGCCTCAGCCCTCTCCGGGTACGTCACCGACGCCGGCGGCCGCGAACTCGTCTACAGCATCGTCCTCAACAACTACCTCGCCTCCTCCGTGAAGAGCATCGAGGACGCGATCGTGGTGACCCTGGCCAAGTCCGACACGGCCGACGGCACGATCGCCGCCGTGCCGGTTCCGCGCCTGCGTGGCGGCGCACCTGCGGCGCCCGCCGAGCTCGAATGCGCCTGGCAGAAGCCGAAGTTCTGCTGAATCCGGTGGCCCGGACCATACGGAGGACACGGTCCGGGCCATGACGCCCGCTCGTGACCGCGGCACGCAAAAGGGGCTGCCCCGGACCCGAAGGTCCGGGGCAGCCCCTCTACGCGTTCCGAACGCTTACGCGTCCTTCGACAGGTTCGGACCGGTGCTGCCGCCCGCGGCCGACTCGATCGGCGGGACGTCCGGCAGAGCCGACTTCTCCTCACCGCGGAAGGTGAACTTCTTCTCCTCACCCTCGCCCTCGGTGTCGACGACCACGATGTGACCGGGGCGGAGCTCGCCGAAGAGGATCTTCTCCGACAGCACGTCCTCGATCTCGCGCTGGATCGTCCGGCGCAGCGGACGGGCGCCCAGCACGGGGTCGTAGCCCTTCTTCGCCAGGAGCGACTTGGCGGTCGAGCTGAGCTCGATGCCCATGTCGCGGTCCTTCAGCCGCTCGTCCACCTTGGCGATCATGAGGTCGACGATCTGGATGATGTCTTCCTCGGTCAGCTGGTGGAAGACGACCGTGTCGTCGACACGGTTCAGGAACTCCGGCCGGAAGTGCTGCTTCAGCTCTTCGTTGACCTTGACCTTCATCCGCTCGTAGTTCGACTTGACGTCGCCCTGGGCGGCGAAGCCCAGGTTGAAGCCCTTGGAGATGTCCCGGGTCCCGAGGTTGGTCGTCATGATGATGACCGTGTTCTTGAAGTCCACGACCCGGCCCTGGGAATCGGTCAGGCGACCGTCCTCCAGGATCTGGAGAAGGGAATTGAAGATATCGGGGTGGGCCTTCTCAACCTCGTCGAAGAGGACGACGGAGAACGGCTTCCGGCGCACCTTCTCGGTGAGCTGGCCGCCCTCTTCGTAACCCACGTATCCGGGCGGGGAACCGAAGAGACGGGAAACCGTGTGCTTCTCGCTGAACTCCGACATGTCGAGGGAGATCAGCGCATCCTCGTCGCCGAAGAGGAATTCGGCGAGCGTCTTGGAGAGCTCGGTCTTACCGACGCCGGACGGGCCGGCGAAGATGAACGAGCCACCGGGGCGCTTCGGGTCCTTCAGACCGGCGCGGGTACGCCGGATCGCCTGGGACAGCGCCTTGATGGCGTCCTTCTGGCCGATGACGCGCTTGTGGAGCTCGTCCTCCATACGGAGCAGACGGGAGGACTCCTCCTCCGTCAGCTTGAAGACCGGGATACCGGTGGCCGTGGCGAGGACCTCGGCGATCAGCTCGCCGTCGACCTCGGCGACGACATCCATGTCGCCGGCCTTCCACTCCTTCTCCCGCTTGGCCTTCGCCGCCAGCAGCTGCTTCTCCTTGTCGCGGAGGGAAGCTGCCTTCTCGAAGTCCTGGGAGTCGATCGCGGACTCCTTGTCCCGGCGGACACCGGCGATCTTCTCGTCGAACTCGCGGAGGTCCGGCGGCGCGGTCATCCGGCGGATACGCATCCGGGAGCCGGCCTCGTCGATCAGGTCGATCGCCTTGTCCGGGAGGAAGCGGTCCGAGATGTACCGGTCGGCCAGGGTCGCGGCCTGGACGAGGGCCTCGTCGGTGATGGAGACCCGGTGGTGGGCCTCGTAGCGGTCGCGCAGGCCCTTGAGGATCTCGATGGTGTGCGGCAGCGACGGCTCCGCGACCTGGATGGGCTGGAAGCGGCGCTCCAGGGCCGCGTCCTTCTCCAGGTGCTTGCGGTACTCGTCGAGCGTCGTCGCACCGATGGTCTGCAGCTCGCCCCGGGCCAGCATCGGCTTGAGGATCGAGGCTGCGTCGATCGCACCCTCGGCGGCACCCGCACCCACCAGGGTGTGGAGCTCGTCGATGAACAGGATGATGTCGCCGCGGGTACGGATCTCCTTGAGCACCTTCTTCAGGCGCTCCTCGAAGTCACCGCGGTAACGGGAGCCGGCGACCAGCGCGCCCAGGTCCAGGGTGTAGAGGTGCTTGTCCTTGAGAGTCTCGGGCACCTCGCCCTTGACGATGGCCTGCGCCAGGCCCTCGACGACCGCCGTCTTGCCGACGCCGGGCTCGCCGATGAGCACCGGGTTGTTCTTGGTCCGGCGGGACAGCACCTGCATGACCCGCTCGATCTCCTTCTCGCGCCCGATGACCGGGTCGAGCTTGGACTCACGAGCGGCCTGGGTGAGATTCCGGCCGAACTGGTCGAGGACGAGGGAGGTCGAAGGCGTGCCCTCGGCCGGGCCGCCTGCCGTGGCGGCTTCCTTGCCCTGGTAACCGGAAAGCAGCTGGATGACCTGCTGCCGCACCCGGTTGAGATCGGCGCCGAGCTTCACGAGGACCTGGGCCGCGACGCCCTCGCCCTCGCGGATCAGGCCGAGCAGGATGTGCTCCGTGCCGATGTAGTTGTGGCCCAGCTGAAGAGCCTCTCGGAGCGACAGCTCCAGGACCTTCTTGGCACGGGGCGTGAAGGGAATGTGCCCGGACGGGGCCTGCTGGCCCTGGCCGATGATCTCCTCCACCTGCTGGCGGACCGCCTCGAGCGAAATCCCGAGGCTCTCCAGGGCCTTAGCGGCGACACCCTCACCCTCGTGGATAAGGCCCAGGAGGATGTGCTCGGTGCCGATGTAGTTGTGGTTGAGCATCCGGGCTTCTTCCTGAGCCAGGACGACAACCCGCCGCGCGCGGTCGGTGAACCTCTCGAACATCGTTAATCGCTCCTCAGAGCGGTCAGTCAGTTAGGGGTCGATCCCCTCCCTGTCCTTCCGCAGCTTAGTCCCGCAAGCGGGGACCGCTCATTCCAACTGCCGACACCCGTCGATGGCCTCCTGCCCCGAACGCCGACAACAGCCCTAACTTGATGGTGCGAGACGATGTTCCCGCAGGCCAGGCAGATACCCGCGCCATCTGTACGCCGATGGCGAACGTGAGACTCCAAACCATGCGTGTCGCCCGTCCCCACTAGGGATGTCTTACCCGTTAGCAGTGACACTCCATGCGGCGCACGCCGGTTCCCTCCGCTACGGGCGAACATCCTTGCGCCCCCGGCCCACCCCGCACCGCCCCCTCTCGGCCACTCTGAGCAACCAGGGCTCAACAGTGCGTAACTATCGGGTGGGCTCGGGAGTTCCCGGGGTATGGCCTTCACTCTCCCGTCACCCCGCATGCCGCTCGACGGCGGCACCGCGCGGTGGTACGAGCACGAGCTCGGATGGGCGACGGGCGACGGGCCGCCGGTGCAGCTGCTCACCGGGCTGCGGTTCGATGTGCTCGAGCTGCCGGCCGACGCGGGCTTCGCGCTGCTGAAGCGGTACGAACGGACCGGGCCGGTCGCCCTCGCGGGGAGCAGGATGCGGCTGCTGGTGGCCGCCGGCGGCGCGGAAGAGCTGCCCGGGCTGCTGGACTGGCTGGAGTGGGGCGGGATCGGCCTCGATCTGACGGCCCTCGGCCCGGGCGGCTCGATGGCCGCACCGGCGCCACCGGGAGGCGCCGTCCCCCTTGCCCCACCTGTCCCCCAGGGGGCCGCTGTGTGGCTGCGGCCCCCGGAGCCGGGACACGAGGTGGAGCCGTCACTGCCCGCGTTCACCCCCGTCGGGCGCAGTGCCGGACCCGGGGGCGGTGGGGGCACCCCCGACCTCGTACGGCTTGTGGACGCGGCGGCGAATGCCTGCCACCGGGCCCGTTTGGTGCGTACGAATGCGGCTGGGCCGCATGCGAATGCTCAGCCGTTGGCCTTCTCGTAAGCCTCGCGGATCTCGGCGGGAACACGACCGCGGTCGTTGACGCTGTAGCCGTTCTCCTTCGCCCACTTGCGGATCTCGGCAGTGTCCTTGTTGCCCGTCGCCGCAGCGACGCGGCCCTTTCCACGGCCGGTCGCGGCACGACCGCCAGTACGCCGGCCACCCTTGGTGTAGGGCTCGAGCAGGCCACGGAGCTTGTCCGCATTGGCGGTGGTGAGGTCGATCTCGTAGGTCTTGCCGTCCAGAGCGAACGTCACGGTCTCGTCCGCCTCGCCGCCGTCGAGGTCGTCGACAAGAAGGACCTGAACCTTCTGTGCCACCGGATTTCCTTTCATCGAAAATGCAGTACGCGGAAAGGAAACCGCTTTTCTCTGGAAAACACAAACCCTTGGCAGAGGTTCAGAACCCTGAGAACGCGGGAAACGTGCGCGATTCGGACATAGGGTTCCGTCGGGGGTTCAGTCCGGGGTTCCGTCGGAGGTTCAGTCCGGGGTTCAGTCACTGCTTCCCGTCGATGCCGCGATCACAGGTGCAGAAGCATCCGGCTGTTGCCCAAGGTGTTCGGCTTCACTCGTTCGAGACCGAGGAACTCTGCGACGCCCTCGTCATAGGAACGCAGCAGCTCGCTGTAGACATCTCCGTCGACCGGAGTCTCACCGATCTCCACGAACCCGTGCTTCGCGAAGAAGTCGACTTCGAAGGTGAGGCAGAATACCCGGCGCACACCGAGCCAGCGGGCCGTGTGCAGCAGCTGTCCCAGCACCTGATGACCGACGCCGAAGCCGCGGAACTTGGGGTCCACGGCGAGAGTACGTACTTCCGCGAGGTCTTCCCACATGACGTGGAGCGCACCGCAGCCGACCACTCGGGCGTCCGTGTCGCGTTCCGCGACCCAGAACTCCTGGATGTCCTCGTAAAGCGTCACGGTGGCTTTGTCGAGCAGGATGCCTTCGCTCACGTAAGGGTCGACGAGACGGCGTACCGCCGCTACATCGCTGGTCCTGGCCCGCCGGACGGTGACGGCATTTGCTGCGGCATTGGGAAGCGGATGCGCTGACGACATGACCGGACGCTATCGTCCCGCTCCGTCCGCGCCCTCGGCGCCCTCGGTGTCCTGTTCGAGAGAACGTTCCTGGTGCACTTCGTGAGCGTCTTCCGCGGTGTCGCGCTGAACGACGCGGATCGCGTCCTGGAGTGCCTGGCGCTGCTCCGCCGACATCATCCCGAAGAAGGCGACAAGCGCTGCGGCGGGGTTGTCACTCTTCGACCAGGCTTCGTTCATCAGTGCGGCAGAGTAGGCGGCCCTGGTGGAGACGGCGGTATATCGATAGGCGCGGCCTTCGACTTCCCTGCGCACCCAGCCCTTCTGATGGAGATTGTCCATTACGGTCATGACGGTGGTGTAGGCGATGGACCGTTCCTGCTGGAGATCTTCCAGGACTTCGCGCACGGTCACCGGGCGGTTCCATTGCCAGATGCGCGTCATGACGGCGTCTTCGAGCTCTCCCAATTGACGGGGCACATCGCCACCATAGTCGGAGATGTCTGAATGACTGGTTATTGACGTAGTTTGGGTATGAAAAAGGACGTACGGCTGTATTGAGCCGTACGTCCTGGAAGAAGCCGGGACCAACCGGACCCGAGCTGCCGGCGCCGCCGGGGTCAGGCCTCGGAGGGGCGGTCCGCCAGGGGGGACTGGTGGGCCGCCTCCGCGCGGGCGATCGCCGCATCCGCGGCGGCGTCCTCCTTGGCCTTGTTCGGGCCGCCCTGACTCTTGACGATCGTCACGACGAGGCCGATGAAGAAGGCGGCCATCACTACGGGGGGCAGGAGCGCGGATACGTAGTCCATGCCCTCCAGAGTAGCTATCCGGCGGCCCGCTTCTCCGACGGGGGCACGGGGCGCCGGCGCGGCGGGAAGACCTCACCCGGCGTGGGGATCGGGCGATCGGGCCTCGGCGCGGGTGCGGGCGCGGGTTTCGGGGCCGCCGGGCGGGGCTCCGGCTTGTCCCCGGCGGCGGCCCGGCCGCCGGGGAGGGCCAGCAGCCGGACGCGCGAGGCCGGCGACTCGGCGGCAAGGGCGGCGCCGCGGCCGTCGAGACGGGCGCGCACCGACTGCTCGGCCAGATCCTGGCAGCGCGCCAGCAACGCGGCACCGACGGGTGTGCGGCGCAGGGCGCGCAGGGCCACGAGGTCCTCGGGGGCGGGGTCGTACCCCGCGGCCAGGGCGTCCTGGAGGAGCTCCAGGTAGCCGGCGGCCGAGCCGGGGAGGGCATCGCGGTAGCGGGCCAGATCGGCGAGGAGGAACGCGCGCAGCCGGCCCGCCTCACGGACGGCCTCGTCCACGGACTGGGCGAGTCGCAGGCAGTCCTGGACGACGTTCTCGCGGGGCTGGGCAGGGTTGAGGGCGATGGCGAGGGCGCGGCGGAGCACACGCAGTTCCTCCGCACTGAACGCCATGCCACCACGGGATCCGTATGGCGTGGGCATGGGCCGACAGTACGCGCTAATCGGAAAAAATTCGTTTAACGTCACACCCGTGGCGCGGCGGCCCGTCCCCCGGCATTCCGTGCGGCGTGCCGTAGCGGCGCTCCGCACGGCGTCGGCGTCACATACGCGAGACGTTCCGCTCGTACACCAGGCGCAGGCCGATCAGCGTCAGCCAGGGCTCGTGCTCGTCGATCTCGGACGATTCGCCGAGCACCGTCGGGGCCAGACCACCGGTGGCGATCACGGTGATGTCGTCCGGGTCGTCCGCCAGCTCACGCTTCATGCGCTGGACGACGCCGTCCACCTGGCCCGCGAAGCCGTACACGATGCCTGCCTGCATCGCCTCGACCGTGTTCTTGCCGATCACGCTGCGCGGGCGGGCCAGCTCGATCTTGCGCAGCTGGGCGCCCTTGACGCCGAGCGCTTCGACCGAGATCTCGATGCCGGGGGCGATGACACCGCCCGCGTACTCACCACGCGCGCTGACCGCGTCGAAGGTCGTGGCCGTGCCGAAGTCGACGACGATGGCAGGGCCGCCGTAGAGCTCGACGGCCGCGACCGCGTTGATGATGCGGTCCGCGCCGACCTCCTTGGGGTTGTCGGTGAGGACGGGCACGCCCGTCTTGACGCCGGGCTCGACGAGGACGGCGGGGACGTCGCCGTAGTAGCGGCGGGTCACCTCGCGCAGCTCGTGCAGCACGGAGGGAACGGTGGCGCAGATGGCGATGCCCTCGATGCCGTCGCCGAGCTCGTCGCCGAGCAGCGGGTGCATGCCCATCAGACCGTTGAGCAGCACCGCGAGCTCGTCGGCGGTGCGGCGCGGGTCGGTGGAGACGCGCCAGTGCTCCACGATGTCCTCGCCGTCGAAGAGACCGAGGACGGTGTGGCTGTTGCCGACGTCGATGGTGAGCAGCATCAGTCCTGCGCCTCTCCGGCATCCGGGGCGTCCCGCAGGTCGAGGCCGATGTCGAGGATCGCGGAGGAGTGGGTGAGAGCCCCGACCGCGAGGTAGTCGACGCCCGTTTCGGCGTACGCGCGGGCGTTGGCGAGCGTGAGCCGGCCGGAGGACTCCAGCACCGCGCGGTTCTTGACGAGGGCGACGGCCTCCTCGGTCTCCACCGGGGTGAAGTTGTCCAGCAGGATCAGATCCGCGCCGGCGTCCAGGACCTCGCGGACCTGGTGGAGGGTGTCGACCTCCACCTCGATGGCGAGATCCGGGGTGCCCATGGCCGCAAGCGTCTCCCGGACGGCCTTGAAGGCCTGGGCGACGCCGCCCGCGGCGACGACGTGGTTGTCCTTGACGAGGGCCGCGTCGGAGAGGGACATGCGGTGGTTGACGCCGCCGCCGCAGCGCACGGCGTACTTCTCCAGGGCGCGCAGGCCGGGTGTCGTCTTGCGGGTGTCGCGCACGCGCGCGTTGGTGCCTTCGAGGACATCGGCCCAGGCGCGGGTCGCGGTGGCGATGCCGGAGAGGCGGCACAGCAGGTTGAGGGCGCTGCGCTCGCCGGTGAGGAGGTCCCGGGTGCGGGTGGTGACGGAGAGGAGCTTCTGGCCCGCCTCGACGCGGTCTCCGTCCTCGACGTGGCGCTCGACCGTGAACTCGTCGGTGCACACGATCGACAGGACGGCCTCGGCGACCCGGAGGCCCGCGACGACACCGGACTCGCGGGCGGTGAAGTCGCCGGTGGCGACGGCGTCCTCGGGGACGGTGGCGACGGTCGTCACGTCGACGCCGCCGTCGAGGTCCTCCTCGATCGCCAGGTGCGCGATGTCCTCGACCTGGACGGGGTCGAGACCGGCCTCCGCGAGGAGTTCGGCGAGTGCCGGGTCGAGACCGCACTCGTACACCTCGTCGGCGCAGCCGCAGTCGTCGCCGCAGGCCGTCTCGTCGGCGGCGGGGGCGCCGATCTGGATCAGCGGTACGTCCACGGGCTCCGGACGTTCTTCGGGCGTGCTCACGGTTGCGACTCCCTGTCGGCGGTGGGGATGGGGGTGGGGATCGGGGCGGGGACGGGGGCTGTTGCGGGAAATGCTTCGGTGCGGGTGCGGTGCACGACGAGCTGCCGGTCGGCGGAGAGCCGTACGACGAGATGGCGGCGCCACTCCGCGTCGTCACGGTCGGGGTGGTCCTCGCGCCAGTGGCAGCCGCGGGTCTCCGCGCGCTCGCGGGCGGCGGCGACGAGGACCCGGGAGACGAGCAGGAGGTTGGTGGCCTCCCAGGACTCCACGCCTGGCTCGGCGGCCTTCTCGAACTCGGCGCCCGGCTCCCCCGCGCCGGATCCGCCGGCGTGGATGCCGGCAGCGAGGGCTTCCTCGGCGTCGCGCAGCGCGGACAGGTGCAGCGCCTCCAGCGCGTCCGCCGCGGCGTCGAGGCTCTCGGCGGAGCGGAGCACACCGGCGCCGTGCGTCATGATCCGCTGGATCTCGTGGCGCGCCTCGGGCGCGAGCAGGGGTACGCAGCCGTCGGCGGGCGCCGCGGAGGCGGGTGGCGCGGCGTGCCCGGATGCGGGCGCCGAGGCGGATGCAGGCGCCGAGGCAGGAGTGGGTGCGGGCGCCGAGGCAGGTGCGGGGGCCGAGGCGCGTGCGGGTGCGGTGGCCCGGTTCGCGGCAATGGTCTCGGCGATGCGCTCCGCGAAGACCAGGCCCTCCAGGAGGGAGTTGGAGGCCAGGCGGTTGGCGCCGTGGACGCCGGTACAGGCGACCTCGCCGCAGGCGTAGAGGCCGGGGACCGTCGTGCGGCCGTGGAGGTCCGTGCGGACGCCGCCCGAGGCGTAGTGGGCGGCGGGGGCGACCGGGATCGGCTCCGTGACCGGGTCGATGCCGTGGCTGCGGCAGGCCGCGAGGATCGTGGGGAAGCGGGTCTCCCACATCTCCGCGCCGAAGTGGCGGGCGTCCAGGTACATGTGGTCGGCGCCCTGCTCCTGCATCCGGCGCATGATGCCCTTGGCCACGATGTCGCGCGGGGCGAGCTCGGCCAGCTCGTGCTGCCCCACCATGAAGCGGGTGCCGGACGCGTCGACGAGATGGGCGCCCTCTCCCCGTACCGCCTCGGAGACGAGGGGCTGCTGGCCCTCGGAGCCCGGCCCCAGGTACAGGACGGTCGGGTGGAACTGGACGAATTCGAGGTCGCTCACCTCGGCGCCCGCGCGCAGGGCGAGCGCCACACCGTCGCCGGTGGACACCGACGGGTTGGTGGTGGCGGAGAAGACCTGGCCCATGCCGCCGGTCGCCAGGACCACGGCCGGCGCGTGCACGGCGCCGACGCCGTCGTGCTGGCCCTCGCCCATGACGTGCAGGGTGATGCCGGCGGTGCGCCCGGCGTCGTCCGTCAGCAGGTCGAGCACCAGCGCGTGCTCGATGACGCGGATCGCGCCGTCGCGTATCGCCGCGGCCAGTGCGCGGGAGATCTCCGCGCCCGTCGCGTCGCCTCCCGCGTGGGCGATACGGCGGCGGTGGTGGCCGCCCTCGCGGGTGAGCGCGATGTCGCCCTCGGCGTCCGTGTCGAACCGGGCGCCTGTCAGGATCAGCCGTCGTACCGCGTCGGGGCCTTCGGTGACCAGCGTGCGTACGGCTTCCTCGTCGCACAGCCCGGCGCCCGCGACCAGGGTGTCGTCCAGATGTTGCTCGGGGGTGTCGCCCTCACCGAGCGCCGCGGCGATACCGCCCTGCGCCCAGCGGGTGGAGCCGTCGTCGAGAAGTGCCTTGGTGACCACGACCGTACGGAGGCCGGTGGCCGCGCACCGCAGGGCCGCCGTCAGGCCCGCGACGCCGGAGCCGACAACCACGACGTCGGCATCGATGGCCCAGCCGGGAGCCGGAGCGTTCAGCCGTATGCCGGTGCTCGTCACACCGCTGCTCGTCACACCGCTGCTCGCCGCACCGCCGCTCGCCGCGCCGCCGCTCGCCGCGCCGCCGCTCGCCATACCGCTGCTCGTCGTACCGGTGCTCATCACGAGGCAGCTCCGAAGGTCAGGGGGATGTTGTCGATCAGCCGCGTCGTGCCGACCCGCGCGGCGACGGCCATGATCGCCTCGCCGGTGTGGTCGTCGGGGACCTCGGTGAAGTCGGCCGGGTCGACCAGGGCCAGATAGTCGAGGGCGAGCGGCGGCGCCGCCTTTACGGCCTCGTCGAGCACGGCTCGGGCCGCGGCGCGCACGGCGTCGGCGCCTCCGCCGGGCTGGGCGGCGGCCACCGCGTGCGCGTCGGCGGCCGCGCGGGCCTCGCCGAGCGCGGAGAGGGCGGCGGCACGCGCGGTGGACGCGGGCGCGGACTCGGCCCGGGCCCGCAGCGCCTGCTGGGCGGCGAGCCGGTCGTGGGCCGCGAAGAGGGCCCGGGAGAGCGCGAGGGCGGTCTCCCGCTCCGCGGGCGACAGGTAGCGGTTGCGGCTGGAGAGCGCCAGGCCGTCCGGCTCCCGCACGGTCGGTACGCCGACGATCTCCACCGGGAAGTTCAGATCGCGGACCATGCGGCGGATCAGGGCGAGCTGCTGGGCGTCCTTCTGGCCGTACAGCGCCACATCCGGGCGGGTGAGGTGCAGCAGCTTGGCGACGACCGTGAGCATGCCGTCGAAGTGGCCGGGGCGGGAGGCGCCCTCCAGGAGCTCGCCCATGGGGCCCGCGGAGATCCGGACCTGTGGCGCTCCGCCGGGGTACACCTCGTCCACGGACGGGGCGAACACGGCGTCGGCGCCCGCTTCTGCCGCGGTCTTCAGGTCCGCCTCAAGGGTGCGTGGGTAGCGGTCGAGGTCCTCGTGCGCCCCGAACTGCAGCGGGTTGACGAAGACCGTCACGACGACCTGGCCCATGGGACCGACGAGCGAACGGGCGGTGCGCACCAGGGTGGCGTGGCCTTCGTGAAGGGCGCCCATGGTCATGACGACGGCGCGCCGGGCGGGCGACGCCGGGGTGAGGGCGTGCAGCTCTGCGGCGGTGCGCAGCGTGGTGATCATCGGTCGTTCTCTCCGTCCGCTCCGCGCGAGCCGTCTGCTCCGTCCGCTCCGCGCGAGCCGTCTGCTCCGTCCGCTCCGCGCGAGCCGTTCGCTCCGCGCGAGCCCTGCGAACCGTCCGCAAGGACCTCGAGGAGATCCTCGGCGAGCTCCGGCTTGAGCAGCCCGTGCGCGAGGGCACGGTCCGCGGTCGTCCGGGCCATGGCCAGATAGCCGGCGACCGTACCCGGCGCGTGCTTGCGCAGCTCCGACACGTGCGCGGCGACGGTGCCGGCGTCGCCACGGGCGACCGGTCCGGTGAGCGCGGCGTCACCCGAGCGCAGTGCGTTGTCGAGGGCGGCGCCGAGGAGCGGGCCGAGCATCCGGTCGGGGGCGGAGACCCCGGCGGTGCGGAGCAGCTCCATGGACTGGGCGACAAGGGTGACCAGGTGGTTCGCACCGAGGGCGAGGGCCGCGTGGTAGAGCGGGCGGGCCTCTTCCTCGATCCACTCGGGCTCACCGCCCATCTCGATGACCAGGGCCTCGGCGGCGAGCCGCAGCTCCTCGGGGGCGGTCACCCCGAAGGAGCAGCCGGCCAGCCGCTGGACGTCGACGGAGGTGCCCGTGAACGTCATGGCGGGGTGCAGTGCGAGCGGGAGCCCGCCCGCGCGGCGGGCGGGGTCGAGGACCGCCGTGCCGTACCGCCCCGAGGTGTGCACCAACAGCTGCCCCGGGCGGACAGCGCCCGTCTCGGCGAGGCCCTCGACCAGTCCGGGCAGGGCGTCGTCGGGGACGGTGAGCAGCACCAGCTCGGCTCGGGCGAGCACCTCGGCCGGGGGGACGATCGGTACGTCGGGCAGCAGCACGGCGGCGCGGCGCACGGAGGCGTCGGAGACCCCGGAGACGGCGACCGGACGGTGTCCTGCGAGCTGCAGGGACGCGGCGAGAGCGGGGCCGACGCGGCCCGCCCCGACAACACCCACGGTGAGGCGGGCCGGACGGTCCTTGGGGTCGGCCGGCTCATGGGCCGGTGGTGTTGCTGGCGGTGGTGGTGCGTTCACGCGCGGCGGCCTTCCGTTCCAGTCCGCAGGGGGTACCGGACGATTCTTCGTCATGCTACGCCAGCGTTTCGACCGACCTTCCGCTTGTCCACAGGCTGTGGAGGCGACAGCGGGTCCGGGCCGGGGCGGGGCCTGTGGACAACGGCGCGTGGACAGTGGACATGGGCGATGATCGCAGGATGGCGGAGAACGGGACGGGCAGCGTGGGGGTGAACGTGACGGGCCATGTGGGGGTGAACGTGACGGGGAGCCCGGTGGAGGACATGACGGGGGACGTGACGGGGCACGTGGCGGGGAACGGGACGGACGACGAGGCGGCGGAGGCGAGCGTGCCGGAGAAGAGCGAGCAGGAGGAGAAGAGCGAGCAGGACGCGCGGCAGCGCAGGCTCGCCGCGTGGCGCGCCTCCGACCGGCTGCTGTGGCGCGGCTCGGCGGACGGCCGGATCGGCGAGCGTCTGGCGGCCCTGGCGGCGGAGGCCGGGGCGGTCCACGACCTGGACGAGGGCGTGGATGTGTACGGGGACGGTGTCGTCGCCGAGCTGGAGGGGCGGGTGGCGGCGCTGCTCGGGTTCCCGGCCGCGGCGTTCTTCCCGACCGGGACGATGGCCCAGCAGGTGGCGCTGCGGTCCTGGGCGGGGCGCACGGGGAACCGCACGGTGGCGCTGCATCCGCTCGCCCATCCCGAGGTCCATGAGCGTGGCGCGCTCGGCACGGTGAGCGGGCTGCGTACGGTCCACCCGACGCAGGAGCCGCGGCTGCCGACGGCCGCGGAGGTGCGGGCCCTCGACGAGCCGTTCGGCACGCTGATGCTGGAGCTGCCGTTGCGCGACGCGGGCTTCGTGCTGCCCGAGTGGGGCGAGCTGGTGGACGTGGTGGAGGCAGCGCGCGAAATCGATGCGGTGGTGCATTTCGACGGCGCGCGACTGTGGGAGTGCGCCCCTCACTTCGGGCGCGAGCTGGAGGAGATAGCGGGGCTCGCGGACAGCGTGTACGTGTCGTTCTACAAGTCCCTGGAGGGGCTGTCCGGCGCGGTGCTGGCCGGGCCGGAGTCGCTCGTGGAGGAGGCGCGGGCGTGGCGGCACCGGTACGGGGGGCAGCTGTTCCAGCAGTACCCGGCGGTGCTGTCCGCTCTGCTCGGGCTGGAGCGCGAGCTGCCGCGGCTGCCGTCGTACGTCGCTCATGCCAAGACGGTCGCGGCGGCGCTGTCGGCCGGGTTGGCGGACGCGCCGGGGGTGCCGTGGTTCCGGGTGCACCCGGAACCGCCGCACACCCACCAGTTCCAGGTCTGGCTGCCGTACGAGGCCGAGGTGCTGACCGAGGCGGGGGTCCGGCAGGCGGAGGACACCGGCGTCACCCTCTTCCGCCGCTGGTTCCCGGCGGCCGCCGGCGGTCCTCCGGGCGTCTCCGTGACGGAGGTGACGGTGTCCTCCCACGGCCTGTCGTGGACCGCCGACGACGTCCGGGAGGCGCTGGCGGACTTCATGGCCCGCGTACAGGCGGGGTAGGGGCGCGGCGCGCCCCTGGGGCCTGTCGTTTGGATCAGGCCGGCAGCGACATCTGCGGCTACCGCCGCGGGGCGAGCGGGGTCCGGCGCGTGCAGATGCAAGGCGGAGGAAGGAGCCACTGCGGTGGGGGTACCTCCCGTGCCCGAAGGGCTACGGGGGACATTGGCGACTGACGACAACGCAGCTGGGGGT
>NZ_JBSGZO010000101.1:0-22153 GCF_053611045.1 Streptomyces sp. NPDC054841
GCGCTCAGCCGCGACCGCGACCGTGCCGTCGGCCGGTGTCCGCCTGATCGCGTTGACCAGCAGATTGGCCAGTACGCGGGTCATCTCCTTGCCGTCCACCTCGACCGGTACGGGCTCCACCCGGTCCCCCACGAGCCGCACCCCGTGCTCGCGGGCGAGCGGGTCGGCGCCCGCGAGGGCCTCGCCGACCAGGTCGTACACGGACATCCGGGTGGGGCTGAGGGCGAGCGCGCCGGCGTGGATGCGGGAGAGCTCGAAGAGGTCGCCGACCATGCTGTTGAGCCGCTCGACCTCGGTGCGGATCTGCTTGAAGTACCGCTCGGGGTCCTGGACGACGCCGTCCTCCAGCGCTTCGGACATCGCGCGCAGCCCGGCGAGAGGGGTGCGCAGATCGTGCGAGATCCAGGCGACGAGCTCCCGGCGGGAGGTCTCCAGCGCGCGTTCCCGATCCCGGGACACGGCGAGTTTGGCGCTGGTGGCTTCGAGCTCCCTGCTCAGCTCGGCGAGCTCGGCCGTGGCGGCGAGTCCGGGGGCCGCGAAGCTGCCGTCGTCGCCGAACGTACGGGCCGCGAGGGCGAGTTCCCGGCTGCGGGCGACGACCCAGCGGCCGAGCAGCAGCGCGGTGGCGAGCGACACGACGGCGGCCATGGCGACGACCGTGGTGACGACGGTCAGGTCGTGCGGGGACAGGAACATCGCCTGGGCGACCGCGAGGGTTCCGGCGAGCATCGCGACGACCGTGACCGCGGCGACGACGGTCAGCGACACGGCGACCGAGCGGTGCCGCAGCATCCGCAGGACGAGCGCTCCGAGCAGCCCGGCCACGGCCGCACCCAGAAACGCGAACAGGGCGATGAGGAGGAAGTCGCGCATGCCGGTCATCTTTTCTCGGAGGGCTGTCCGGAGGGCTGTCCGGAGGGCTGATCGGCGGACTGATCGGCGGGCAGCGGCACATCGAAGCGGTAGCCGACACCCCAGACCGTCTGGATCAGCCGCGGCCGGGCCGGATCGTCCTCGATCTTGCCGCGCAGCCGGCGCACATGGACCGTGACGGTCGACAGATCACCGAACTCCCAGCCCCACACCTCGTGCATCAGCTGTTCGCGCCCGATCGCCTCCCCCCGGTGGCGCATCAGATGGGCGAGGAGGTCGAACTCCCTGAGGGTGAGGGACAGTTCGCCGCCGTCCTTGGTGGCGCGGCGTGCCGTCGGGTCGACGGTGATCCCGGCGCAGCTGAGCACCGGGCCGCCGGGCCGGCCGGCGGCTGCGGCCCGGCTGCGGCGCAGCACGGACTCGACGCGCAGCACCAGTTCGCGCGGGCTGAACGGCTTGGTGACGTAGTCGTCCGCGCCGATTTCGAGGCCCAGGATCCGGTCGTCCTCGTCCCCGCGCGCGGTCAGCATGATCACCGGCACCGGGCCGTGGCCGCGGAGCCTGCGGCACACTTCCAGGCCGTCCATGCCGGGCAGCATCAGGTCCAGGACCACCAGGTCGGGCCACTGGTCCCCGGCGGCCCGCAGGGCCTGCGGGCCGTCGGCGGCGCGCTGCACCGCGAAGCCCGCCCGCTCCAGATAGCCGGTGACCACTTCGGCGACGGTCGGATCGTCGTCGACGACGAGGATGTTCTGCATGGGCCCAGTGTCGTCCGCGAGGGGCGGTGAGTGCGCCCGGGGGCCCTTACGGATCCGTGACGGCTCATGAATCCATGTCGGCCACGGGACGTCCGACGCGACGGCTCCGGGACACCCGATGCGTGCACGCCCGGTTCGCACGAGCCCGCTTCCCGCACGCCGGCTCCGTACACGCCCGATGCGTACAGGCCCGATGCGTACAGGCCCGATGCGTACACGCGCGCTTCCCGCACGCCGGCTCCGTACACGCCCGATGCGTACAGGCCCGATGCGTACACGCGCGCTTCCCGCACGCCGGCTCCGTACACGCCCGATGCGTACAGGCCCGATGCGTGCACGCGCGCTTCCCGCTCGCCGGCTTCGTACACGTCCGATTCGTACAAGACGCCGGCCGGCCCCCGTTCCTACGTTGGGCCCATGACTCCACGACTCGATGCCATCGGCCTGGTCGTCGCCGACATGGCCGCTTCTCTCGCCTTCTACCGCCGCCTCGGCCTGGACATCCCGGAGGGGGCGGGCTCCGAGCCGCATGTCGAGGCGACGCTGCCCGGCGGGCTGCGCGTGCTCTGGGACACCGAGGAGACCATCAGGTCCTTCGATCCCGGCCGGCCCCGGCCCGAGGGCGGTGACCGCGTCGGTCTCGCCTTCCTCTGCGACAGCCCCGCCGAGGTGGACAGGCTGTACGAAGACCTCGTCGCCGCAGGACACCGCGGCCACCTCAAGCCCTGGGACGCGTTCTGGGGGCAGCGCTATGCGATCGTGCTCGACCCGGACGGCTGCGGGGTCTCGCTGTTCGCGGACGCGGATCCGGCGGCCAGCTCGGCGTAGCGGCCGAGGGTGAGCCCGGCGAGGTCCCGCATCTCCCGCGCGAGGTGCGCCTGGTCGGCGCAGCCGACGGCGAGTGCAGTCCTGGCGTACGGCACCCCGGCCCGTACCAGTTTCAGGGCTCGCTGCAGCCGCAGTACGCGGGCGAGGGTCTTCGGGCCGTACCCGAACGCGTCAAGGGATCTGCGGTGCAGCTGGCGCGCGCCGAGCCCCACGGCACCGGCGGTCGCGGCGACGCTCAGCCCGGCGCCCAGGCCTTCCGCGACGGCCCGCAGCAGCGGGTCGGGCGGCGGTCTGTCCGCCGCGTGCCGCAGCGCCACGGCCTCCAGCCCGGTCACCGGGTCCGGTGCGTCCCCGATGCGCGCCGCGAGCCTGCGCACGCGCTCCGCGGGCCAGAGGTCCGTGAGCTCCACGCGGCGGTCCAGCAGTTCGTGCGCGGGCACACCGAAGAAGGCGGGTGCGGCGCCGGGTGCGAACCGTACTCCCGCGTAGCGGGCGCCGGCGCCGCCGGGCGGCTGTGCGTGCGTGTCGGGACCGGCGACGAGCAGCCGTCCCCCGGTCCACAGCAGGTCCATGCATCCGTCGGGCAGCACGGGAAGGACCGGGCCGGTGCCGGGCTCACTGCGCCAGACGACGGCCCCGTCGAGCAACGAGGCCCGTTCCTCGTACATGGTGCCGAGGCTAGGGGTGTCCGGGCGATCGGGCCAGGCCCGCCCGGCCATCCATCACCCGCGTGAGCAACCCCGCGGGTCAATACACCTAGGCCTTCTGCTGACCGTTGTCGCGATGGTCCCGCGAGCCCTGGAAGCGGGACTTCACATCGTCCGGCGGCAGGAACTTCGACCAGCGCTCGGGGAACTCCGACGGCATGTCCCCGCCGCCCTCCTCCGCGTCCTCGCTCTCCCCCTCCGCGTCCTCGCTCTCCCCCTCCGCGGCCCGGGCCCGCGCCACCAGCTCGGCGGCGTGGGCGGCCCGGACGCGCTGGTTCGCGGCGCGGGCGGCGGCGGTGGCGACCGACGGCCAGACACGGTCGATGGCGGCGTTGACCGCGGCGCCGACGAGGACCGCGAAGGCGGAGATGCCGATCCAGAGGAGGACGGCGATGGGCGCGGCGAGCGAGCCGTAGATCGTGGGGCCCTCGACGGTGCTGGTCAGGTAGATCCGGAGCAGGAAGCTGCCGAGCACCCACATGCCGAGGGCGACGAGCGCGCCCGGGATGTCCTCGGCCCACGGCGAACGGACCGGCACGGACACGTGGTACAGCGTGGTGAGGAAGGCGATGGACAGCAGGATGACCACCGGCCAGTACAGGACGCTGACGACTTCCGTGCCGAAGGGGACGAGTTCGACGACCCGGTCCGGGCCGACCACCGCGAGCGGCAGGACGACGGCGCCGATCAGCAGCGCGACGAGGTAGAGCAGGAACGCGAGCAGCCGGGTGGCGACGATGCCCCGCTGCCCGTCGAGCCCGTACATCACGGTGATGGTGTCGATGAAGACGTTCACGGCCCGCGATCCGGACCACAGGGCGATCGCGAAGCCGAGCGAGACGACGTCGGGCCGGCCGCCGCGGGTGACGTCCTCCAGCAGGGGCTTGGCGATCTCGTTGACGCCGCGGTCGGACAGGACGGTCCCGGCCGCGCCGAGGATGTTCTCCTGGATGGAGGCGACGGTGGTGGTGCTGGTCCAGGTGTCGACGTAGCCGAGCAGGCCGAGCACGCCCAGCATCAACGGCGGCAGGGACAGAAGAGTGAAGAAAGCGGCCTCGGCGGCGAGTCCGAGGATGCGGTACTCGATGCACGAATTGACGGTGTCCTTGAGCAGCAGCCAGGCCAGCTTCCGCTTCGAGACGTTGCGGTAGAGGACTCGGGCCCGGTGGAGCCGGCCGGAGGGGGGCCGCTCAGGTGTTTCATCTGCTGCCTGCACCTCCTTACCGTATCGGCATGGCAACCAGCACCCACACAGTGACCAACCAGGCTCCGCCCCTGGTGGGGTACGACGTTTTCGCCTCGGACCGTGTGCTGTCCGAGGCGGTGGAGCGGCACGTCGAGCCCGGGCTCCTCAAGGCGGCACGCGAGGAGCTCACCGAGCTCGGCCGGAGCGCGGGCTCGGCCCAGGTTCTGGAATGGGGGGTGCAGGCCAATGAGAACCCGCCCGTTCTCCGCACGCACGACCGTTACGGCAACCGCATCGACGAGGTGCAGTTCCATCCGGCCTGGCACCGGCTGCTGGGCAAGGCGGTCTCCGCGGGGCTGACGAACGCCTGGGGCCGGCCCGGCGGGCATGTGCGGCGCGCCGCGGGATTCCTGGTGTGGACCCAGGCCGAGGCCGGACAGGGCTGTCCGGTGTCGATGACGCACGCCGCGGTGCCCGCGTTGCGTACCGATCCGCAGCTCGCGGCCGAGTGGGAGCCGCGGCTCACGTCGCAGGTGTACGAGGTGGGACTGCGGCCCGCGGCGGACAAGGCCGGTTCGCTGTTCGGGATGGGCATGACGGAGAAGCAGGGCGGCAGTGACGTGCGGGCGAACACGACCCG
The DNA here is from genome assembly GCF_053611045.1 of Streptomyces sp. NPDC054841. Taxonomy (NCBI): domain Bacteria; kingdom Bacillati; phylum Actinomycetota; class Actinomycetes; order Kitasatosporales; family Streptomycetaceae; genus Streptomyces; species Streptomyces sp. NPDC054841. The sequence goes on from NZ_JBSGZO010000101.1 coordinate 4,993, forward strand.
CGCGGAGCCGCTGGCCGCGGACGGCGAATACCTGCTGACGGGGCACAAGTGGTTCTGCTCCGCGCCGATGAGCGACGGTTTCCTGGTGCTCGGGCAGGCCTCGGGCACCACGGGACAGGGCGGTCTGACGTGCTTCCTCGTGCCTCGGGTGCTGCCGGACGGCACGCGCAACGTCTTCGCGATCCAGCGGCTGAAGGACAAGCTGGGCAACAGGTCGAACGCGTCGAGCGAGGTCGAGTTCGACGGGACGTGGGCGCGCCGGGTCGGTGAGGAGGGGCGCGGGGTGCGCACCATCATCGAGATGGTGGCGGCGACCCGGCTCGACTGTGTGATCGGCTCGGCGGCGCTGATGCGGCAGGCGGTGGCGCAGGCGGTGCACCATGCCGCGCACCGCAGCGCGTTCGGCGGTCTGCTCATCGACAAGCCGCTGATGCGGAACGTCCTGGCCGATCTGGCGCTGGAGTCGGAGGCGGCGACGACGCTGGGGCTGCGGCTGGCCGCGGCGTACGACTCGGACTCCGAGGCGGACCGGGCACTGCTGCGGATCGCGGTGCCGGCCGCCAAGTACTGGGTGACCAAGCGGTGCACGCCGGTGGCGGCCGAGGCGCTGGAGTGTCTGGGCGGCAACGGCTACGTCGAGGAGTCCGGGATGCCCCGGCTGCTGCGCGAGTCGCCGCTGAACTCGATCTGGGAGGGGTCGGGCAATGTGCAGGCGCTGGATGTACTGCGGGCGCTCCAGCGGGAGCCGCACGCCCTGGACGCCTTCCTGCGGGAGATCGGGCAGACCCGTGGCGCGGACCACCGGCTGGACGGGGCGGTCAAGGGGCTGCTGACGGAGCTGGCCGACCTGGAGTCCGTGGAGGTACGGGCGCGGCGGCTGGTCGAGCGGATGGCGCTGGTGCTCCAGGGCTCGCTGCTGGTGCGCTGGGCGCCGCCGGAGGTGGCGGACGCGTTCTGCGCCTCGCGGCTGGGCGGGGACTGGGGCGCGGCGTTCGGGACGCTGCCGCACGGGCTCGATCTGGGGGCGGTCGTGGAGAGGGCGCGCATCGAGGTGTGAGCGGCGCGAGCCGACCGGTCGGGGGGCGGGCGGGCGGCTCGTGAGCCGCCCGCCGCAACCATGCGCCCCGTGCCCGCGCCGTTGCGGCGACCTGCGACAACGGCGGAGGGTGGTGCTGCGCCGACACGGCACCACCCTCCACTCATGTCACCTTCATGCAATGGACTGTCGTTGGCCAGAGTTGCAGACCGTTGCAGGAGATGTGCGAACACGACTTCCGGGCGGATGTGTGCGCGGCACGATGGAATCGGACGGTTCGCGATGTGCCGCTCACCGAGCAGAACCGATACGGCACGACTTACCGCATTCAACGCCGCCGACGGCGGGGGGACCCGATGAAGAACGACGCACTCGACATGGCACGGCTCGCGACCATGGACGGCACGCGTGCGACGCGCCTGCTTCATCAGGTCCACGCCGCGACGATGGCGGGCCGGCGCCCGCCGATCGCACCCCGCCCGGTCATCGACGCGTCCTGGCGGCGGATGCTGCGGCTGGGCGTCGACCCCGACCGGTCCACGAGCAGTGTGCTGCTGGAGCGTGACGAGCTGGAGCACCGGCGGCGTGCGACCGTGCTCGGCGAGGTGATGCGCACCCTCAGTGGCGGGCTGACCGAGATCGCCGACGCGTCGCTGCAGATCATGGTGGTGACGGACGCTCAGGGCCGGGTGCTGTGGCGGGAGGGCAACGCGGGGGTGATCCGGAAGGCCAACACCATCTGTCTGGAGGAGGGCGCGGCCTGGAGCGAGGACACCACCGGCACCAACGCCATCGGCACCGCTCTCGCGGCGCGCCGGCCGGTGCAGGTCCACTCGGCCGAGCATTTCGTGCACACCCTGCACAACTGGACGTGCGCTGCGGCGCCGGTGCACGACCCCCGCGACGGGCAGCTGCTCGGCATCGTCGATGTCAGCGGCCCCGCGTCGAGCTTCCACCCGGCGACGCTCGCCCTCGTCAACTCGGTGGCGCGGCTCGCCGAGGCGGATCTGCGCGACCGGCATCTGCGGATGGTCGAGCGGCTGCGCTCGGTGGCGGCGCCGATCCTGTGCCGGCTGGACGGCCGGGCGCTGGCGGTGGACGTGCACGGCTGGACGGCGGCGGTGACGGGCATGACGCCGGTGGACCGGCTGCCGCTGCCCAAGTCCTTCCGGGCGGGACGGGTCTGGCTGCCGTCGCTGGGCATGTGCACGGTGGAGCCGCTGCCGGGCGGCTGGCTGGTACGCCCCGACGAGTCCAGAGCGGCGGATTCGGCGGGCCGCGTCGTCCTCGACCTGAGCCGCGCCCGCCGCTGGACGGTCGCCGTCTCGGGACCCGCGGGCAGCTGGACCCAGGAGCTCAGCCCGCGCCACGCCGAGCTGCTGTACGTGCTGTCGAAGCACCCCGAGGGGCGTACGGCGGCGGAGCTGGCTGCGGACGTGTTCGGCGACCCGACCCGTACGGTCACGGTACGCGCCGAGATGTCGCGCGTACGGCGTTATCTCTCGGGTGTGCTGGCGCACCGTCCGTACCGCTTCAGCGAGGAGGTCGAGGTGGATGTCGTCCGTCCCGACCACCCGGCGGACCTCCTGCCCCACTCGTCGGCCCCGGCGATCACGGACGAGCGGCCCGGCTTCTAGGTCCTGGCCGCCGGGCCCTCACCCCCTGGGGCTGCGGGGAGTGAAAGGGGGCGTCCTCGGTCTCCCCCCGGTCCCCCGGCTTTTTGGAGCGGGGGCGCGGGCATGGTTCCCTGGCGCCCATGAGCATCACTGTGACCACGTGGTCCCTGGAGCAGACCTCGTCCGCCGATCTGCGCCCGGCCGCCGAGCCCGCGGGAGACGTGCGGATCGTACGGGCCGAGGTGCCGTCGCCCGAGTTCAGCCGTTTCCTCTACACGGCGGTCGGCGGCGACATCAGCTGGACCGACCGGCTCGGTCTGACGTACGCGCAGTGGCAGGCGGCCGTGAGCAGGCCGGGCGTGGAGACCTGGGTGGCGTACGAGAAGGGAACGCCCGCCGGGTACGTCGAGCTGGAGGCGCAGGACGAGGGCGTCGTCGAGATCGTCTACTTCGGGCTGATCCCGGCGTTCCGGGGGCGGCGGATCGGTGGCCATCTGCTGTCGTACGGCACCGCCCGCGCCTGGGATCTGGCGGACCGCTGGCCGGGCCGGGCCCCGACGAAGCGGGTCTGGCTGCACACCTGCTCCAAGGACGGGCCGCACGCGATGGACAACTATCTGCGACGCGGCTTCACGCTGTTCGACACCAAGGCCGAGGAGGAGCCGGAGGCCCGGAACCCGGGCCCCTGGCCCGGCGCCGGCGTCTGATTCCCGGCCTTCTTCCACGTGATTCCCGGCCTTCTTCCACGATCTGCGTGATCGACGACACACTGTCTCGCACAGCGGGACAGTGTTGTCCACATTTTGGATAGCGGTGGACTGGGTCCAAACTCCCGTGACACGCTTCCGTCATGTCTCGAGCTGGAATTGCCTTGGTGAGTCGGCGGCACGTCGACCTCGGCCGCATGTCCAGCGCCATGTGTCCGGTGCGCTGAGAGCACAGCACCACCGCGATCCCGAGATATCCCCCGTCTACTGCGCACCGCCGCGCCACTCCCCTTACAGGAGCGCGCGTGCGCAGGTCAGAGCCGCCCTCCTGCAGTTTCGAAGGACATATCGCCATGGCCGCTTCCCCCGAAACGCCTGCCACCGCCGCGCCCCGCCGCAAGGCCGGACGCCACCGCGGCGAGGGCCAGTGGGCCGTTGGTCACATGACACCGCTCAACGCCAACGAGCAGACCAAGAGGGACGACGACGGTCTCAATGTGCGGACACGCATTGAGACGATCTATGCCCATCGCGGCTTCGACTCGATCGACGGCGCGGACCTGCGCGGCCGGATGCGCTGGTGGGGTCTGTACACCCAGCGCAAGCCCGGGATCGACGGCGGCAAGACCGCCATCCTGGAGCCGGAGGAGCTGGACGACAAGTACTTCATGCTGCGCGTCCGGATCGACGGCGGGCGGCTGACCACCGAGCAGCTGCGGGTCATCGGCGAGATCTCCCAGGAGTTCGCGCGCGGCACGGCCGACATCACCGACCGGCAGAACGTGCAGTACCACTGGATCCGTATCGAGGACGTTCCCGAGATCTGGAACCGGCTGGAGGCCGTCGGCCTGTCGACGACCGAGGCCTGCGGTGACACGCCCCGTGTCATCCTCGGCTCGCCCGTCGCGGGCATCGCCGAGGACGAGATCATCGACGGCACCTCCGCCATCGACGAGATCCACCGCCGCATCGTGGGCAACAAGGACTTCTCCAACCTCCCCCGCAAGTTCAAGTCGGCTATCTCCGGCTCCCCGCTGCTGGACGTGGCGCACGAGATCAACGACATCGCCTTCGTCGGGGTGAACCACCCCGAGCACGGCCCCGGCTTCGACCTCTGGGTCGGCGGCGGCCTCTCCACCAACCCCAAGATCGGTGTCCGGCTGGGTGCCTGGGTGCCGCTGGACGAGGTCCCGGACGTCTACGAGGGCGTCATCTCGATCTTCCGTGACTACGGCTACCGCCGGCTGCGCACCCGTGCCCGGCTGAAGTTCCTCGTCGCGGACTGGGGCGCCGAGAAGTTCCGCCAGGTGCTGGAGGACGAGTACCTGAAGCGGAAGCTCGTCGACGGCCCGGCGCCCGAGCAGCCCGTGCAGCAGTGGCGCGACCACGTCGGTGTGCACAGGCAGAAGGACGGCCGCTTCTACGTCGGCTTCGCGCCGCGCGTCGGCCGTGTCGACGGTGCCACGCTCACCAAGATCGCCGAGGTGGCGGAGGCGCACGGCTCCGGCCGGCTGCGTACCACCGCCGAGCAGAAGATGCTCGTCCTCGACGTCGAGGAGCCGCAGGTCGAGTCGCTGGTCGCCGCTCTGGAGTCGCTGGACCTGCGGGTCAGCCCGTCCCCGTTCCGGCGCGGCACCATGGCCTGCACCGGTATCGAGTTCTGCAAGCTGGCCATCGTCGACACCAAGGACCGTGGTGCCTCGCTGATCGACGAACTCGAGCGCCGCATCCCCGAGTTCGACCAGCCGATCACGATCAACATCAACGGCTGCCCGAACGCCTGCGCCCGTATCCAGGTGGCGGACATCGGTCTCAAGGGTCAGCTGGTCCTCGACGACGACGGCAATCAGGTCGAGGGCTTCCAGGTGCACCTGGGCGGCGCGCTCGGTCTGGAGGCCGGCTTCGGCCGCAAGGTCCGCGGCCTGAAGGTCACCTCCGCCGAGCTGCCCGACTACGTCGAGCGCGTCCTCAAGCGCTTCCAGGCGGAGCGCGAGGACGGCGAGCGCTTCGCCACGTGGGCGGCGCGTGCGCCCGAGGAGGCACTGTCGTGAGCGCTGAAGGCACCTCCCATGCCCGTAGGGCTGTGAGGGAGAGCGAAACGAGGGATGCGGCATGAGCGAGCGAGCCGCCCCCTTCTACTGCCCGTACTGCGGCGACGAGGACCTGCGTCCGAGCGAGCAGGGCCACGGTGCCTGGGAATGCGCGGCATGCAATCGGGCCTTCCAGCTGAAGTTCCTCGGGCTGCTCGCCCGTGGGGTTCGGCGCAATGACGGTGGAGGGGACGAGATATGAAGGCGGTTCGGACCGGACGGACCACGGACGAGCTGAAGTCGCTCGCCGAGCAGGCGGGCCGGGACCTCGAAGAGGCCTCCGCCCAGGACATCCTGGCGTGGGCGGCCGAGACCTTCGGCCCGCGCTTCTGCGTCACCTCCTCCATGGAGGACGCGGTCGTCGCCCACCTCGCCTCGCGGGCCTTCCCGGGCGTGGACGTCGTCTTCCTCGACACCGGCTACCACTTCCCGGAGACCATCGGGACCCGGGACGCGGTGGCGGCCGTGATGGACGTCAACGTCATCACGCTCACCCCGCGGCAGACCGTGGCCGAGCAGGACGCCGAGTACGGTCCGAAGCTGCACGACCGCGACCCGGACCTGTGCTGCGCGCTGCGCAAGGTCAAGCCGCTGGAGGAGGGCCTGACCGGGTACGACGCCTGGGCGACGGGACTGCGCCGCGACGACTCCCCGACCCGGGCGAACACCCCGGTCGTCGGCTGGGACGAGAAGCGGCAGAAGGTCAAGATCTCGCCGATCGCCCGCTGGACGCAGGACGACGTGGACGCGTACGTCGCCGAGCACGGTGTCCTCACCAACCCCCTGCTGATGGACGGTTACACCTCCGTCGGCTGCGCGCCGTGCACCCGCAGGGTGCTGGAGGGCGAGGACGCCCGGGCCGGCCGCTGGGCGGGCCGCGGCAAGACCGAGTGCGGGCTGCACGGCTGATGACGACGACGACCGCCACCACGACGACGACGAAGACCGACCAGGACCACCGGGAGAAGCACGTGACTGGGGCCACCATCTGGCTCACCGGGCTGCCGAGCGCGGGCAAGACCACGATCGCGTACGAGCTGGCGGGCCGGCTGCGCGACGAGGGCCACCGTGTCGAGGTGCTCGACGGCGACGAGATCCGCGAGTTCCTCTCCGCGGGCCTCGGCTTCAGCCGCGAGGACCGGCACACCAACGTGCAGCGGATCGGCTTCGTCGCCGAGATGCTGGCCTCGAACGGGGTGAAGGTCCTGGTCCCGGTCATCGCTCCGTACGAGGACAGCCGCGAGGCCGTCCGGGGGCGCCACGGCGCCGAGGGCACGCCGTACGTCGAGGTGCACGTCGCGACTCCGGTCGAGGTGTGCTCCGTACGCGATGTGAAGGGTCTGTACGCCAAGCAGGCGGCCGGCGAGATCAGCGGGCTGACCGGGGTCGACGACCCGTACGAGGAGCCGGAGTCCCCGGACCTGCGGATCGAGTCGCACACCCAGACCGTGCAGGAGTCCGCCGCAGCACTCCACTCGCTGCTCATTGAGAGGGGCCTCCTGTGAGCGACGGCCGTGACATCAGCCGCTACCGCGGCGGGGCGACCGCCGGGCTGCAGACGACAACGAATGCCGCACCTCTGCGCCGCGCGGGCGGAGATGGGGGTGCCTCCCAGGCGGCAGCTCTGGGGGAGAACGAAAGGGGCGCAGCATGACGACAAGCATCAACGTCGTGAGCGAGAGCACCGACAACCCGTACGCCCTGAGCCACCTGGACGCGCTGGAGTCCGAGGCGGTGCACATCTTCCGTGAGGTGGCGGGCGAGTTCGAGCGGCCGGTGATCCTGTTCTCCGGCGGCAAGGACTCCATCGTCATGCTGCATCTCGCGCTGAAGGCGTTCGCCCCGGCCGCGATCCCGTTCTCGCTGCTGCACGTGGACACCGGACACAACTTCCCCGAGGTCCTCGAGTACCGGGACCGCACGGTGGAGAAGCACAACCTGCGGCTGCACGTCGCCTCGGTGCAGGACTACATCGACCGCGGTGTCCTCAAGGAGCGTGCGGACGGCGTACGCAACCCGCTGCAGACCCTGCCGCTGACGGAGAAGATCCAGTCGGAGCGGTTCGACGCCGTGTTCGGCGGCGGTCGGCGGGACGAGGAGAAGGCCCGGGCCAAGGAGCGCGTCTTCTCGCTGCGCGACGAGTTCTCCCAGTGGGACCCGCGCCGCCAGCGGCCCGAGCTGTGGAACCTGTACAACGGCCGACACGCGCCCGGCGAGCACGTGCGCGTGTTCCCGCTGTCCAACTGGACCGAGCTGGACGTGTGGCAGTACATCGCCCGGGAGGGCATCGAGCTGCCCGGCATCTACTTCGCGCACGAGCGTGAGGTCTTCGCCCGTAGCGGCATGTGGCTGACCGCGGGCGAGTGGGGCGGCCCGAAGGAAACCGAGACGCCTCAGAAGCGGCTGGTGCGCTACCGCACCGTCGGCGACATGTCCTGCACCGGCGCCGTCGACTCCGGTGCGGTGACCCTGGAGCAGGTCATCGCCGAGATCGCCGCCTCCCGGCTCACCGAGCGCGGCGCCACGCGTGCCGACGACAAGCTCTCCGAGGCCGCGATGGAAGACCGCAAGCGCGAGGGGTACTTCTAGCCATGACCAGCACCACCGAACCCACCGAGACACTGTCCGTCGAGCAGCTGTCGGCGACGACCCTGCTGCGGTTCGCCACCGCCGGGTCGGTCGACGACGGCAAGTCCACCCTCGTCGGGCGGCTGCTGCACGACTCCAAGTCGGTCCTCGCCGACCAGCTCGAGGCCGTGGAGCACGCCTCCCGCAGCCGCGGCCAGGACGCCCCCGACCTGGCCCTCCTCACCGACGGCCTGCGCGCCGAGCGTGAGCAGGGCATCACCATCGACGTCGCGTACCGCTACTTCGCCACGCCCCGGCGCCGGTTCATCCTCGCCGACACCCCCGGGCATGTGCAGTACACGCGCAACATGGTGACGGGTGCCTCCACCGCCGAGCTGACGGTCGTCCTCGTGGACGCCCGCAACGGCGTCGTCGAGCAGACCCGCCGCCATGCCGCGATCGCCGCGCTGCTGCGCGTCCCGCACGTGGTCCTCGCGGTCAACAAGATGGACCTCGTCGACTACCAGGAGCCCGTCTTCGCCGCGATCGCCGAGGAGTTCACGGCGTACGCGACCGAGCTGGGCGTCCCGGAGGTCACCGCGATCCCGATCTCGGCGCTGGCCGGTGACAACGTCGTGGACGCGTCCGGGAACATGGACTGGTACGGCGGCCCGACCGTGCTGGAGCACCTCGAGACGGTGCCGGTCAGCCACGACCTGAGCCACTGCCACGCCCGTCTGCCCGTGCAGTACGTGATCCGGCCGCAGACCGCCGAGCACCCGGACTACCGGGGGTACGCGGGCCAGATCGCGGCCGGTTCGTTCCGCGTCGGCGAGGAGGTCACCGTGCTGCCGTCGGGCCGCACGTCGCGGATCTCCGGCATCGACCTGCTCGGCGAGCCGGTCGACGTCGCCTGGACCACCCAGTCGGTGACCCTCCTGCTGGAGGACGACGTCGACATCTCGCGCGGCGACCTGATCGTGCCCAGCAATGACGCGCCGGCCACCACGCAGGACGTCGAAGCGACCGTCTGCCACGTCGCCGACCAGGCGCTGGCCGTCGGTCACCGCGTGCTGCTCAAGCACGGCACCCGCACGGTCAAGGCGATCGTCAAGGACATTCCGTCCCGTCTGACGCTCGACGACCTGTCCCTGCACCCGCACCCGGGACAGCTCGTCGCCAATGACATCGGCCGCGTGAAGATCCGCACCGCCGAGCCGCTGCCGGCCGACTCCTACGCCGACTCCCGGCGCACCGGCTCGTTCATCCTGATCGACCCGGCCGACGGCACCACGCTCACCGCGGGCATGGTCGGCGAGTCGTTCGCCTCACCGGAGCCGGTCAAGGACGAGGCCGAGGACGACGGGTGGGACTTCTGATGACCGACATCTACGGGACCTTCGCCAAGGAGGGCGGCCGTGTCGGCAGCGGCGCCCTCGGCGCGGGCACGGGCGGAGTGGCGCGATGTGCGTGATGGCGTACGCGCACTGCCTGCGCGCCCCGTCCCCCCACCCGACGTCCCGGAAGCGACGAAAACCTGCCGACTTCCCGGCCACGGCCTGAAAGGTCGTGACCGCCGGGCCTCCGAGAGGAAACCCTCCCGTGCCTGCATCCCCTTCCAGCCGTACGACCCGCACCACCCTGCGCCGCACCGTCGCCGCTGCCGCCGCCCTCCCGCTGCTCGCCGTGGCGCTCACCGCCTGCGGCTACGGCTCCGAGGCCGAGGACGACAAGAAGACCGAGGTGGCGGCCAAGGGCGAGAAGCTCTCCGCGGACACCGTCCGGATCGGCTACTTCCCGAACCTCACCCACGCCACGGCCCTCGTCGGCATCCAGGAAGGCCTGATCCAGAAGGAGCTCGGCGGCACCCAGATCAAGCCGCAGACCTTCAACGCCGGCCCGTCCGAGATCGAGGCCCTGGGCGGCGGATCGCTCGACATCGGCTTCATCGGCCCCTCGCCGTCCATCAACGCCTACGTGAAGTCCAAGGGCAAGAACCTGCGGATCGTCTCCGGCTCCGCCTCCGGCGGTGTGAAGCTCGTCGTCAACCCGGACAAGATCAAGACCCTGGACGACATCAAGGGCAAGAAGATCGCCACTCCGCAGAAGGGGAACACGCAGGACGTCGCGTTCCTCAACTGGATCGCGGAGAAGGGCTGGAAGGTCGACTCCGAGAGCGGCAAGGGTGACGTCTCCGTCGTCCGTACGGACAACAAGGTGACCCCGGACGCCTACAAGTCCGGCTCGATCGACGGCGCCTGGGTGCCGGAGCCGACTGCGTCCAAGCTGCTCTCCGAAGGTGCGAAGGTCCTCCTCGACGAGGCCACCCTGTGGCCCGACAAGAAGTTCGTGATCACGAACGTCATCGTTTCGCAGACGTTCCTCAAGGAGCACCCGGACGTCGTCGAAGCCGTACTGCGCGGCACGGTGAAGACGAACGCCTGGATCAACGCCAACCCTGACAAGGCCAAGGCGTCGGCCAACGCGCACCTGAAGGCGGAGACCGGCAAGGAGCTCGCCGCGAAGGTCATCGACCCGGCGTGGCCGAGCATCCGGATCACCGACGACCCGCTGGCCGCCACGCTGAAGACGCAGTCCGGGTGGGCGGTCAAGGCCGGACTGATCAAGGAGCCCGACCTGAACGGCATCTACGACCTGACGCTCCTGAACAAGGTGCTGAAGGCCGAAGGCAAGCCCGAGGTCCCCGACGCCGGTCTCGGCGTCAAGTAGCCCGTATTCCTTGTACGTTCCCAGGAGGTGACGACCATGGCCACCGCGCTTGCCAAGGCTGCCGAGGACACCACCACGGTGTCGCACGCCGCCCGGATCGAGCACGTCTCGAAGTCCTTCTCCGGCCCGGCCGGATCGCAGCTCGTGCTGGACGACATCAGCCTCGATGTCGCGCCCGGCGAGTTCGTCACCATCCTGGGAGCCTCGGGCTGCGGTAAGTCCACGCTGCTCAACCTGGTCGCGGGGCTCGACGCGCCGACCGCCGGGTCCATCGACACGCCCGGCGGGCGGCCCGCCCTGATGTTCCAGGAGCACGCCCTCTTCCCGTGGCTGACCGCGGGCAAGAACATCGAACTGGCCCTGCGGCTGCGCGGGGTCCCCAAGTCCGAGCGCCGCGGCGAGGCCGAGCGGCTGCTGGAGCTGGTCCGGCTCGCCGGTGCGTACGGGAAGCGCGTCCACGAGCTGTCGGGCGGTATGCGCCAGCGCGTGGCACTGGCCCGCGCGCTCGCCCAGGACAGCGAACTGCTGCTGATGGACGAGCCGTTCGCGGCGCTCGACGCCATCACCCGGGACGTCCTGCACGGCGAGCTGACGCGGATCTGGGAAGAGACCAACCTGTCGGTCCTCTTCGTCACGCACAACGTCCGTGAGGCCGTGCGGCTCGCCCAGCGCGTGGTGCTGCTGTCCTCGCGTCCGGGCCGGGTGGCCCGCGAGTGGACGGTCGGCATCCCGCAGCCGCGACGCATCGAGGACTCCGCCGTGGCGGAGCTCTCGATCGAGATCACTGAACAACTGCGTGGGGAGATCCGCCGCCATGGCCAGCACTGACACCGCCCCGAAGCAGGACGACCTCGCCGGTCTCGAGGCCGGCCTGGACGCACTCGACGCGGTCGAGATCCGCCGTACGCCCGTCCGCGAGGTCCTCGTCAAGAAGGTCCTGCCGCCGGTCGTGGCCATCGGTCTCGTGCTGGTCGTCTGGCAGCTCCTCGTCTCCGCGAAGGTCACGTCCGAGGACAAACTGCCGGCCCCGTCCGCGGTGTGGACCGGTGTGACCGACATGTGGCTGCAGGGCACGCTGCTGGAGGTCGTCTGGACCAGCGTTTCGCGTGGTCTGTTCGGCTTCCTGCTGGCCCTGGCCATCGGTACGCCGCTGGGCCTGCTGGTGGCGCGGGTGAAGTTCGTCCGCGCCGCGATCGGCCCGATCCTGTCGGGTCTGCAGTCGCTGCCGTCGGTGGCGTGGGTGCCGCCCGCCGTCATCTGGCTCGGCCTGAACGACTCGATGATGTACGCGGTCATCCTGCTGGGCGCGGTTCCGTCGATCGCCAACGGACTCGTCTCCGGCGTCGACCAGGTCCCTCCGCTGTTCCTGCGGGCCGGGCGCACGATGGGTGCCACCGGTCTGAGGGGCACCTGGCACATCGTCATGCCGGCCGCGCTGCCCGGCTATCTGGCCGGCCTGAAGCAGGGCTGGGCCTTCTCGTGGCGCTCCCTCATGGCCGCCGAGATCATCGCGTCCTCGCCGGACCTCGGACTCGGCCTCGGCCAGCTGCTGGAGAACGCCCGCAACAACATCGACATGGCCGGGGTGTTCCTCGCGATCCTCCTCATCCTGATCGTCGGTATCGCCATCGACCTGCTGATCTTCAGCCCGCTGGAGCGGTGGGTCCTGCGCAGCCGCGGTCTGCTCGTCAGGAACTGAGCGTCTCCCATGTACAACCCGCACAGCCCTGTTCTGCTCGTCATCGCCCACGGCAGCCGCGACCCGCGGCACGCCGCGACCGTGCACGCGCTCGTACGGCGGATACGGTCGCGGAGGCCCGGGCTGCGGGTGTCCACGGCGTTCCTCGACTTCGACGCACCCTCGGTCCCGCAGGTGCTGGAGCGGATGGCGAACGACGGCGTACGGGACGTGGTGGCGCTGCCGCTGCTGCTGACCCGGGCCTTCCACGCCAAGGCCGACATCCCGTCCGTGCTGAACGAGGCACGGGCCAGGCATCCGCGGCTGCGGATCACGCAGGCCGAGGTCCTCGGCCCGTCCCCGCTGCTGCTGGAGGCGGTGGAGCGGCGGCTGTACGAGGCCGGGGCCGGGCTCACGCCGGAGGACAAGCGCTCGACCGGGGTCGTCCTGGCTTCGGCGGGCTCATCCGACCCGGAGGCGATCGCAGTGATCGCTGACATGGCGCGGGAGCTGCGGCACACCGGTTGGTGCGCCGTGCGACCTGCGTTCGCCTCCGCTGTATCTGCCGCGGGCTATTCCCGTACCGAGGACGCGGTACGGGCGCTGCGCACCGAAGGCGTCGCCCGGGTGGCGGTGGCGCCTTACGTCATCGCCCCGGGCCGCCTCCCGGACCGTATCGCCGTGGGCGCCGGCGAGGCGGGCGCGGACGTGCTCGCGGATGTGCTCGGCCCGGCCCCCGAGCTGGCGCGTCTGCTCCTGGAGCGGTACGACGAGGCGCGCGTGGACCGGCTCGTCGCCCTGGCGGGCTGAGCCGCCGCCCGACGAAGCGACGCGGGCCCCGGCGGCTCAGTCGGTGTTCAGCTTGCCCGTGCGGGTGCGCTTGAGCTCGAAGAAGTCGGGGTGGTTCGCGAGTACCCGGAAGCTGTCGAACAGCCGGCCCGCCTCCTCGCCGCGCGGAACGGAGTTGAGGACGGGGCCGAACCAGACGGCGTCGTCGACGTGGATGGTCGGAGTGCCGACGTAGCCGTCCGCCGCAGGGTCCTTGCCCGCGTCGTGGCTGCGGCGCACCGCGTCGTCGTACGCCGTGTCGTGTGCGGCCGCGGCGAGCCCGGCCGGCAGACCGGTCTCCGCCAGCGACTCGGCGATCACGGTGTCGAAGTCGTCGGCCTTCTGCCGGTGGATGCGGGTGCCCATGGCCGTGTACAGCTCGCGCAGGACCTGATCGCCGTGCTGTTCGGCCGCGGCGACCGCGACCCGTACCGGGCCGATGGACCGGTCGACGAGATCCCGGTACCAGTCGGGCAGGTCGTTGCCGATGTTGTGCAGGTAGAGGCTCATGGGGCGGAAGCGCACGTCGATGTCGCGCTGCTGCTCGACCTCCAGGATCCAGCGGGAGGTGATCCAGGCGAAGGGGCATGCGGGGTCGAAGTAGAAGTCGACGGCGGTCCTGCTGTGTTCGGTCGTCATGGTCACGACTCTAGGCAGGGAATGTCCCTTCCCCCAGGGCCAATCGACGCCCGCCCCTCTGGGCCATTCACCGCCCGCGGCGCGGACCGTTCACCACCCGCGGCGCGGTTCAGCGTCCGGGATGCGGGCCGTTCAGCGTCCGGGATGCGGTGGCCGGACCTCCAGGAACCGGTGGCGGGCGCGCCCGCGGTAGAGCAGTGCGTCCCAGCCGAGCCGCTCCAGCACCCGCGCACATGCGGTGAGGGCGCTCTCCTCCTGGCCGACGGCCCCGCTGCCGTGCGGTCCGAGCCATTCGACCGTGACCGCCCCGGGCTCCCCCTCCCCCGCCGCCCCTTCCCGTACGCGGTATCCCGTCGCCACTCGCTGCCCGGATCCGTCCACGGCGGACGGGGTGATCCCCGAGGCCTCGAGGGCGAGCGCGACGGCCCGCACCATCCGGCCCCGCTCCCAGGCGGCCGGTATCGCCTCCGGGTCGGCGGCGTCGGCGTTCGTCAGCCGGCGGATCTGCAGCATCCCCTCGAACGCGACCCGCACCTCGGCCGCGCGCGCCTCGGCCGCCCGTGGCCCGCCGGCCCGCGGCGGCCCGTCCCCGTCGTCGTACATGGAAAGGACGATAGGCCGCGGCACTGACATCGGCCGGGCCGGTCTCCGGGCCGGTCCTGCCGGCCCTCTCCCGGCACGGGTTCGCTCGCCCGTCCGGAGGAAGCCCATCCGGCGGAAGCCCGTACGGAGGAAAAGCAGGCCCCGGCCGGGATCCCACCGGGCCGGGAGGACATGTCGGCTCTGCGGTGACACGACCGTGGCGGTGCCGTGACAGCCACGGCGCCTTCCTCGGACACCCTTACGACCAGGAGGCCGACATGTCGATCTACTACCACAAGCGGATCACGATCATCCCGAAGCTGATGCACCTGAACATCGGCACGCACGGCTGGTCGGTGAGTCTCGGCACCCGCCGCGCCCGCCTCACCCGGGACAGCGGGGGCAACAGCAACGCCTCGGTGCGTCTGCCCGGCGGCTTCAGCTGGCGCCGGAACTTTCCTCGGCACTGAACGGCGTGCCCTGGTGGAAGTAGAGCAGCCAGGCGTCCCCGGTCCGCCGCCACAGTGAACTGCGGTGGGCACGACGGCCGTTGGACTCGGTGACGAACGTCAGATGCACGACGTCGTCTGCGAGCTGGGTGCCCTTCATGTCGGAAGCGGTGATGGGCTTGACGCCCCGGGGCCCTTCCTCGACGAGTGAATCGATGATCGCGTCGCGGTCCCACCGCCGCCCGGACACACCGAACTCGAGGAACTCCGGATGCAGCAACCCGGCGAGCAGCGCAGGAGCGGTCCGGACGGCCGGGTCGAGGAGGCGGAGTTCACCCTCGATGGCGGCGTCGACGGCAGGGGCCCACTCGATCATCACGCGTCTCCTCCGGTCATCTCGGCCAGCTTGACGACTGTGTTCCAGTTGCGGGTCGTGGCGACGATCCCTTTGTACAGGCTCGGTCTGCCGAGCGCTTCGGCGAGCTTGGACCGGCCGAGTCCGCCGGGGGCGTACAGATAGAGCGCGCGATCACCGAACCGGAACTCCTCCGGGAGGAACGCCGTCGCGTCGAGGGACGCGAACCGCCCGGGGTCCACACGCTCCGAGAGGTAGGTGACGTACAGTTGCCTGCCCTCCAGCTCGGCGGCGGGGAAGGGGCATTTCTCGACGACGGCGCCGAGATAGGAACCGCCACGTACGAGGCAGTCGACGGTGAATCCGAAATGCTTCTCGACGGCCCGCTCGATCCCCTTGGCGAGCCTGTCCTCGTCGTCCCCCGTCGCGCTGGTGAAGACGGCGTTGCCGCTCTGCAGATACGTGCGGACGTCGCCGTGGCCCAGTTCCGTCAGCAGTGCGCGGAGGTCCGCCATCGGGACCTTCCGGTGTCCGCCGACATTGATCCCGCGCAGCAGCGCGGCATACGCATTCGTCCTCGCCATGAGCACACCATAAGACGGCCGCCGTGCCCCGTGGGGGAGGGCACGGCGGCTGCCGGTTCACGGTCGGGCGTCGCTGACTACTCGACGACCTTCAGGAGCTTGTTGGGCGTGCCCTCGCTCGGGTTGCTGATCTTGTCGGGCGTGGCGCCGTCCGTCAGGGCCTTGGCGACCTGCTCCGGGGTGGCGTCCTGGTGGGCGGCGAGGTAGACCGCGGCGGCGCCGACGACGTGCGGAGTCGCCATCGACGTACCGGAGATGGTCTTGGTGCCCTCGTCACTGTCGTTCCAGGCGGACGTGATGTCCGAGCCCGGGGCGTAGATGTCCACGACCGAGCCGAAGTTGGAGAAGTCGGACTGCTTGTCGTCCTTGGTCGACGAGGCGACGGTGATGGCCTCCTTGACGCGGGACGGGGAGCCCTGGCCCGCGTCGCTCGACTCGTTGCCCGCGGCGACGCCGAAGGTGACGCCGGAGGCGATGGCCTTCTGGACGGCCTCGTCGAGCGCCGGGTCGGCGCCGCCACCGAGGCTCATGTTGGCGACGGACGGGCCCTGGTGGTTCTTGGTGACCCAGTCGATGCCGGCGACGACCTGCTCGGTGGTGCCGGAGCCGCTGTCGTCGAGAACGCGGACCGCGACGATCTTCGCCTTCTTGGCGACTCCGTGGGAGGCGCCGGCGATGGTGCCCGCCACGTGCGTGCCGTGACCGTTGCCGTCGTCGGCGGAGTCGTCGTTGTCGATGGCGTCGAAGCCGCTGGTGGCGCGGCCCTCGAAGTCCTTGTGGGTGATCCGGACTCCGGTGTCGATGACGTACGCCGTGACGCCCTCGCCGGCGCCGTCGGGGTAGGTGTACTTGCTGTCACCGGCGGTGTCGGCCTGGTCGATGCGGTCCAGGCCCCAGGACGGCGGGTTCTCCTGGGTGGCGTTGATCGTGAACTTCTTGTTCTGGACGACCTTGTCGACGGCCGGGTCGGCGGCGAGACGCTTGGCCTCGGTCTCCGAAAGTCCGCTGGCGGAAAAGCCGTTGATCGCGGACGAGTAGTTGCGCTGGAGCTTGCCGCCGTACTCCTTGGCCAGCTCCTGCTTGTCCGCCTTCTCGTCCAGCAGCACGATGTAGCTTCCGGCGACGGCGCCTTCGGCGTTCGCACCGTAGATCGTGCCCTGGGCGGGAGCGGGCGAGGCTCCGGCGAAGGACGTGCTGAGTACGGTCACTCCGGCAGCGGCGGCCACGGCGGTTATCGCCGCGGTGAGCTTGATCCTGCTCGCGCGCTTGTGAGTTGCCATGAAGAGGAGTCTCCTCGTC
>NZ_JBSGZO010000102.1:0-22111 GCF_053611045.1 Streptomyces sp. NPDC054841
CTGTCACACAGGGCGTGGGATCAGCGTCCGTCGCCGGGCCGGTCGTCCGGGCCGCACTTGTCCGGGGTCAGGTCAAAGTGCACGCAAGCGGTGACCTTCACGACGTAGTTGGACGTGGAGGAGTCGCTGTACGTGGTCTCTCCCTGGCCCTTCGTGTTCCAGAGGCGAAGGCCCCTGGTGTTCTTGCGGTCGAACTCCGAGTAGACGGAATTGCCGTCCGCCTGCTCGTCGCGAACGGCAACATTCTTGTTGCCGTTCGACTTCAGGCTGTAGGCGTAGGAGATGTGGATGTTCGGGTTGGTGTGGTGGTTGAGCCTGGACGTGACGTCCTCGCCGGCGTCGGCGTAGGCCGGCGCTGCGCCCGCAAGGGCGCCGACCATGGCAGCGGCCATCGCGGCCCTCTTGGCACTCCTGGAAATCTGCATGCTTTTCCCCTCTGACGCAGCAACTCACCAGCTGCGGTTGGCGGTCATCGCGAGGAACGGCCTTCAGGCGGCGCACCCATGGACAGGGCAGCGCGAGACAGGAAGCACCAAACGGCTTCCGCTGTAGAGACCCCCCGTGGGAGCGAGAAGAAGGCCCTCCTCGCGTCCAGAGCGAGATCTTATGTCAAAGCCAACAGCAGGCAAACGTACTTTCGTTGGGGCTCACACCACCGCTCGGCGTTTCGCTCGTGGCGCGTTGTGATCGCCCAACTCCCATATGATGCACGCGATTTGAGGTCTCGTATGCTGCGCCTGACAAGGCAACGACAGTGACTGGCCCGAGAGTTGAAGCGCGGCACGTACACGCCTTCCCCCTTCGTGTGACTTGCGTCATAAGGCGTCGATGTCCGGCGCTCGGCTGAAGCAAGAGGCCAGGAGGGGTGGGGTCCTGCAATGGCCGGGCCTGACCGGCCGTAGCAATCCCTCTGTGGAATAGGGGGGTGAGGCATTTCCGGAAGGCCGGCATCGCTGCCCGTCCGCCAAGTTGTTTGGGCGACGGTGGAATCGACGTGGTGCACGTCACAGGTGCGGACTCATGTACGCACGGTTCCGATCGCCTCAACTCTGCTTCAAATGTCGGGACCATAAGCACCCATCGGGATCCTTAGGTCTGTTTTGCCTTCGTGACGCAACGTGAACGTGTCGAGGGCATGTGCAGGTTGCTTCCTTTTGCCTGGTGATCGCCTTGGCCTAATGTCGGCACTTATCGCGAGGGCTGACCTCTCTCGCGCAACGGGGAAGATTCACGGGGGCGCTGTTTCATGCTCACCGGAAGAGCCCCTATCCGCGGGACGGGGGTGGTCGCCTCTGCCCCGCAGCGCCACCGCGACGTCGCACGGTGAACGCGGCAACAGCTACCCGAGGGCACATCACGTGAGCAACTCCGACACCGGGCCCGCGCCCGACCCCGTACTGCACATTCAAGATCTGAACTACTCGGTCCGGGACCGGGCCCTGTTCAAGGGCCTGCAGCTCAGTGTCAGTGCCGGCGAGTCAGTGGCGATCACGGGTCCGAGCGGCTCGGGCAAGAGCACGCTGCTCTCGTCGATCCTCGGTCTGATCAAGCCGCACGGCGGAACCATCCGGGTAACTGGTGCGGAAGTAACGAAGCTGCGGCGTGCGCAGATCGCCAAGCTGCGCAGCGAAACCATCGGCACGGTCTTCCAGTTCGGGGAGTTGCTGCCCGAACTCAGCCCGCTGGACAACGTCGCGCTGGCGGCGCTGTTGTCGCGTTCCGACCGCGCCGGCGGGTACCGCAAGGCACAGGAACTGCTGGACGAACTGCGCGTTCCGCGGGCTGAGACAACGGAGGAACTCTCCGGAGGTGAACATCAGCGTACAGCTGTGGCCCGTGCGCTGATCAACTCGCCCGAGCTGATCCTGGCCGATGAGCCCACTGGCTCCCTCGACCCTGACGCCACTGCTCGCATCGCGGGACTGCTCTTCGATCTCCCTCGGCGGCGCAGGTGTGGGCTGGTGCTGGTGACGCACGATGCCGAGGTTGCCGCACGAGCGGACCGGGTGCTGCGTCTTGAGGCCGGTCTGCTGGTTCCCGCCGGGGTGCGGGAGGCGGTGGAGGCGTGAGCGGGGCGAGACATGGCGGCTTGTCACTTCACCTCCTGCGCATAGGGCGCGACGCGGGTCGACGCTCGGAGGCGGCCGGTACCAGGGCCGCGGCCCTGGCGCTTTCGGCGTTCGCTGTCGCACTGTGCCTGGGCCTGCTGGCGATGGTGCACGCCTCCTATGCCGGTAAGGAGCTGCGGCGTGACGCCAGGACACCGGTTGGGCAGACGGAGCAATCGCGGGCCACCCCGGCCACGTTGTGGCTGGTCGGCTCGGACGCGCTGACAGGGCGGCGGAGTTTCAGCGTCGTATTCATCGCGCCGCATACGCCGAATGCCCCACTCCCTCCTGGGGTGGATCGTTGGCCAGGGCCGGGTGAGGCCGTTCTGTCCCCGGGTCTGCTGAAAGCCGGCGCCGGGGAGGGAATCGCCGGCCGTTACGGAAAGCTCTCGGGCACCGTCGGGCAGGAGGGGTTGGACGACCCTGGAGAGTGGCTCGCCTACGTCCGGCCCGCCAAGGGCATGAAGGCCGAGGCGCCGATCGAGGCCGTGGTCGGTTTCGGGCCGAAGGCAGGCATGCCGGCTGAAGGCTTGCAGCCCGGAACGGGGCGCGACAACGACAAGCCCGAGTGGATGTTCCAGGGCCTCGTCATCGGCCTGCTGCTCGTACCAAGTCTCGTGCTCCTGTTCACCGCACTCCGTGCCGGGGCACATGGCCGTGACCGCAGAGGCGCCCTGGTCGATGCCCTCGGAGGACTGAGGCGCGACCGCGCCCTGATCGCCGTGGGCGAGGCGATGCGACCGGTGACGTTGGGAGCCTTCGCGTCGATTCCGTTCTTCGCCGTGGCCGCGTTCGTTGACGTCCGGGTCCCGTACGTCGGCTACGTGATGTCGTCCGCCGACGTGCGTCAGCACGGCTGGCCGGTACTGCTGACTCCCGTGGCCGCCATCGTGACGGCACTGGCCCTGGCCGTCATCAGCGATCAGCTGTCCAGCCGGGCCAAGGGGACCCGACCCGCCGGCGCGAGCAGGTCACGCCGGCAGCGGTACCTCGCCATTCTCTGTGCGCCGGCGATCCTGCTCGCCAGCCGCGGTCCGGAACTCGCCGGCGACAGTACGCAGTACCGCACTTGGATCAGCTGGATCGGCCTTGCCCTCGTCGTACTCACCTTGCCGGCCGGGGTGGCAGTCGTCGTGGCCAAGCTCGGGGGAAGCCTGGAGCGGACCGGGCGACAGCGGGGGTGGGCCGGTGCGCTGATCGCGGGCCGCCGCATCAGCCACTACCCGGCGGCTACGGCCCGCCTGGTCACTGGTGTGACGGTTGCGCTGATCGTCTTCATGCAGGCCCTCGCCTGGCAGGCAATGTTCGGGACCTACAACGCCAAGATCGAGGAGATCCTTGGCGCTGTCGACAGGAACGTGGCCGAAATCGGCCCCAGGGGGACGGTCTCCACCGGGGACGCCGCCGCCTATCTCAAGCTCATCCCCGAGGGCAATGTGGCTGTCGTCCTCGCGCCTCCCCGCACCGCCGGCGAGGGCCCCATCACGGTCAGCGGAGGATGTGATGCTCTTGAGAGCCTCCGGCTGCCGTGTTCGCCCACACCGGCCCGCGTCGATGTCGCTGTCGATCGCCGCTTGCAGCAACTGCTCCGCTGGAACACGGAGGGCGGCACGTATCTGAAGGTGGTCCGAGCCGACCACGCCGAACTGGCCAAGCACACCGCGCAGAGCGCCAACACCCTGGCGGTGGTGAGCGCCGATGGCGGCGTCCCTGCCGTCGCGGCTCTCAAGGAAGCCTCCTACCGGGCTTATCCCCGCGGGGCCCAGGTCCGCTTTCCCGGGGAGGAGTGGCTGGCGGACGGCATTCCGGACCGGGATCAGGGCCGGTGGATTCGGCTCTTCGGTGTGCTGGGGATGGGAATCCTCGTGCTCGCCATCGGCCTCAGTGGCAAAGCCGAGTTCCTGCGCCAGGGCCGGGCACTGGCGCCGCTGACGGTGTTGACCGGCGGATACCGCGTCTTTCGCAGCAGCGCGGCCTGGGCGATCGTCGCGCCGCTCGCGCTCGCCGCACTGGCGGGTTGCGTCGTCGCCGCCTGGACCGCGCGACCAGTCGCCCGGCCAGGAATGACCTACTTCGTCCCCTCGGGTCTCATGGCAACCGCCGTCACCGTGGTGCTCGCCGTGTCTGTCGTGATGGGGCTGTGGGCTGCTCGGATCGCAGGGCAACAGGCACGCAACTGGCGGGCCTAGGTGTCACTTCCGGCTCGGCCCGATTGTCCGGTTTTGCCTCCGGGGCCCGACAGCTGAGGCAATCGATCACAGCGCATCCGAGCAACTCCTGCCGGCCAGGGCGCTCTCCCCGCACGCGGCCATCCGCCGAATCGGGCGTCTCATCGGACGCCCGAGGTCGACTTCGGCCGGCTCCGACACCCCAAGGACCTGAACGACTTCATGAGCGGCCACATAACCAACCTCCGGCGCCGCCTGCCCGTCTGGCTGATACCGCTGCTGTGGACCCTCGCTCTGGGCCTGTGGGGGCTGTCCCGGCAGCACAGCGTGTGGCGGGACGAAGCCGCGACCTGGCAGGTGGCCCGGCGGTCCGTCGCCGACATCTGGCACATGCTGGGGGAGGTCGATGCCGTGCACGGCCTCTACTACCTGTTCATGCACGGGCTCTTCGAATGCTTCGGGCCCAGCACCACGACCCTGCGCCTGCCCTCCGTGCTGGCCATGGCGGTGGCGGCGGCGTGTGTGACGGTCATCGGCCACCGGCTGGCCGGTGTCCGGGCGGGCCTGGGAGGAGGGCTGGCGTTCGGGCTGCTTCCGGCCGTGCAGTTCTACCTCCAGGAGGGACGCCCGTACGCACTGGTCGCGGCAGGAGCCGGCATCTCCACACTGCTGCTGGTCACCGTGTTGCGGGGACGCGACCGGAAAGCGCACTGGGCGGCGTACGGCGGCACGGTCCTGCTGTGCGCGCTGTTCAACTGGCTGTCACTGCTGATACTGCCCGCGCACCTGGCGACCCTGGCCTGGACGAAAGCCGGGCGCGGGACATGGATCCGCTGGACGGCGGCCGCAACGGCCGCCCTGGCAGGCGCCCTGCCGTTGATCCTGTTCACCCGGACCCAGTCCCAGCAAGTGTCCTGGATCCCGCCGCTGACCTGGCACATGCTGATCGGCCCGGCGATCCTGCTGGCCATCGGCACTCTCGGGGCCCTGCTGGACCGGCCACGGGCAGGCCGACTGTCGCCGGCAGCCGTCGCTCTGCCATTGCTGGCCGTGCCGCAGATCGGCCTGATCGGCCTCTCCTTGGCCAAGCCACTCTTCCTCGACCGCTACGTCCTGTTCAGCATGCTGGGCCTGGCCCTGCTGATCGGCGCAGCGCTGGGTGCGGTGGCACGGATGATCGAGCCGCGGTTCCCGCGAGTGTCACGATGGCTGGTCCCGGCCGTGGTAGCCGTGGCCGTGATCGCACTGTTGCCGCAATCGCTGGCCAAACGGTCCCCGGCCAGCCGCGTGGACGACGTCCTGGCGGTGGCGGCGGACGTGCGACGGCTCAAGAAGGACGGCGACGCGGTTGTCTTCATTCCGGCGGCCCGGCGCGATACCGCGCTGGTTTCCCCCGCCGCATTCGCCGGTCTGCAGGACATCGCGCTGGCGGAGAGTCCTGTGGCGTCCGGGACGCTGAAGGGTGAGGAGGCGAGTCCGGAGCGCATACGGACCGCGATGCTGGCGCAGCGGCGGATCATGCTGATCACCGATACCCCTGAGGTGGCCCGGCCGGTGTCGGCAAAAAGGGACAAGGAGAAGACCGCCGTCCTGAAGAAGTGCTTCACGGTGGTCGCGGACGAGCAGGTCCGCGGGCGGCGGGTGACGGTGTACGAGCGGCTGCGACCAGCCCCGTAGGGCATCGAGGGGTGCTGCCGCAGGAAAGCCCGAGGGGCCCGGACCGATTCGCTTCGGTCCGGGCCCCTCGGGCAAAACGTACAAGCGCGAGCTACGGCAACTGCGTCGTCCGCGCCTCGCGGCGGTTGTCACGGAAGTTGTTCACCCGTCGCGCCGTGGCGAACATCGGGATCACCGCGCCGAGCACGAGCTGCAGCGCGCAACCCGTCTGAAGCAGCAGCTGCCCACCCGGAGCGTCAAAGGCCCAAGCCGCCAGCAGCCCTATGCTCAGCACGATCCACGACAGCATCGCGACGGCCAGCCGTCCCCGCGGCTTCGGGTACTCGACCCGGCTCACCATCAGCCACGCGGTTCCGACGACCGCCAGCAGTGTCGCCTCGAACGGCAGCTCGAGCAGCACGATCGAGACGACCGTGAGCGCACCGAATGGCGAGGGCATGCCCTGGAACGTGCCGTCCTTCACGGTGACGCACGAGAAGCGGGCAAGCCGCAGCACCACCGCCAACAGCACAACGATCGCGCCCACCGCCGCGACCCGCTCATGCGCGTCCCTCGCGACCATGCCGTACACGAGCACGAAGTACGCGGGCGCCAGACCGAAGCTGATCAGATCGGAGAGATTGTCCAGCTCCGCACCCATCGGCGACGACCGCAGCTTGCGGGCTACGAGGCCGTCGAACAGGTCGAAGACAGCCGCGCACAACATCAGGATCACGGCCGTGGCCGCGCTGTTGCGGGCCATGCCCGACTCGTCACCCGTGAGGTGCGGGATGAGGATCCCGGTGGTGGTGAAGTACACCGCCATGAAGCCACACGTCGCGTTACCGAGAGTGAGGGTGTCCGCTATCGACAGCCGCAGAGAAAGGGGCATCTCCTCGGCTTCGTCCCCGGACCCGGACTCGGCCTCAGCGGCCCAGCCGGCCTGTGTCTCGGGATCAATCACGGTCAATGCGAGTCACCCCCGCGGTCGTGGCCTGGCCGACCTCGACGGCGACATCGACACCAGCCGGAAGGTAGATGTCGACTCGGGAGCCGAAGCGGATCAGGCCGATGCGCTCGCCCTGCTCGACCTTGGTGCCCTGCGGGATGTAGGGAACGATGCGGCGCGCCACGGCGCCGGCGATCTGGACCATCTCGATGTCACCGAGCTCGGTGTCGAAGTGCCAGACAACGCGCTCGTTGTTCTCGCTCTCCTTGTTGAACGCCGGGACGAAACCGCCGGGCACATGCTCGACGGACGTCACCGTGCCCGCGAGCGGGGCGCGGTTGACGTGGACGTTCAGCGGGCTCATGAAGATGGCGACGCGGGTGCGCCCGTCCTTCCACGGCATGATGCTCTGCACCACACCGTCGGCCGGGGAGATGACCCGGCCCTGGGCGATCTCGCGCTCGGGGTCGCGGAAGAACCACAGCATGCCCGCCGCGAGCGCGGTGGTGGGCACGGCGATGGCCGCGGCACGCCTCGACCGGCGAGAGCGCGCCAGACTGAGCGCCGCGGTCGCGACGGTCGGGAGAAGCCACGGCGATGCTCCGCGCGCGAGGCGTACGCCGGCGAGGCTGTCGCGATGTGCAGAGGTTTGGCTGTGGGGCATGGATGACCTTCGTAGCGGATGATGCCGCGCTGGCAACAGGGGGACGGCGGCTTTCCGGCGATGCTATCGGTTGCGGCCCGCAACTGAGCAAGCCAGAGGCCGAGTCGACGGCCGGAAGACGATAACAGGGTGTGATCTTCTTCGCGGCCGAACCGACTCAAAAGTGATAATCAGCCCTGGAACCGGTATTCCTCGAGGAGTCGACGGCCAATGATCATTTTCTGGATCTCGGCGGTACCTTCACCGATCAGCAGCATCGGAGCCTCACGGTAGAGGCGCTCGATCTCGTACTCCTTGGAGAAGCCGTAGCCGCCATGGATCCGGAAGGCGTCCTCGACGACTTCCTTGCAGTACTCGGAGGCGAGGTACTTCGCCATCCCTGCCTCCAGGTCATTTCGTTCCCCGGAGTCCTTTTTGCGTGCCGCGTTGACCATCATGGCATGGGCGGCCTCGACCTTGGTAGCCATCTCGGCCAGCTTGAACTGGATCGCCTGGTGCTGGGCGATCGGCTTTCCGAAAGTGTGACGCTGCTGGGCATAGGAGACACCCAGCTCGAAGGCACGCTGGGCGACACCGCAGCCACGCGCCGCCACATTCACGCGGCCGACCTCAACGCCGTCCATCATTTGGTAAAACCCTCGGCCGGTGGTGCCGCCGAGGACCCGATTGGCCGGAATGCGCAGTCCGTCCATGATGAGCTCGGTGGTGTCGACCCCCTTGTAGCCCATCTTGTCGATCTTCCCCGGGATGGTGAGGCCGGGGCGGACCTCTCCGAATCCGGGCTCCTTCTCGATCAGGAAGGTCGTCATGGACTTGTGCGGGGCGGTGCCCTCGGGGTGTCCTTCGTCACTTCGCACCAGAACGGCGACCAGAGTCGAGGTGCCGCCGTTCGTCAGCCACATCTTCTGGCCGTTCAGGACGTACTCGTCGCCGTCCTTCACCGCCTTCGACGTGATCGCCGACACGTCCGAGCCGAGCCCCGGCTCGGACATCGAGAACGCGCCGCGCACCTCGCCGGCCGCCATCCGGGGCAGGAAGTAGTCCTTCTGCTCCTGGGTGCCGTGCTGCTTCAGCATGTACGCCACGATGAAGTGCGTGTTGATGATGCCCGAGACGGACATCCACCCGCGGGCGATCTCCTCGACGCACAGCGCGTACGTGAGCAGGGACTCGCCCAGGCCCCCGTACTCCTCCGGGATCATCAGGCCGAAGAGCCCGAGCTCCTTGAGGCCGTCGACGATCTGCTGCGGGTACTCGTCGCGGTGCTCCAGCTCGGTCGCGACCGGGATGATCTCCTTGTCGACGAAATCCCGGACGGTGGCCAGGATCTCCTGCTGGATGTCGGTCAGACCGGCGGTCTGGGCGAGTCGTGCCATGACTACTTCTCCGCCTTCTTCGAGGGCTCGATCAGCTCGGGGCGGCCGGGCTGCTCGCCGCCGCGCTCCTTGATGTACGTCTCGGTGGGGACCATCACCTTGCGGCGGAACACGCACACGAGCGTGCCGTCCTGCTTGTAGCCCTTGGTCTCGACGTAGACGATCCCGCGGTCGCTCTTCGACTTCGACGGGGTCTTGTCGAGCACGGTCGTCTCGCCGTAGATCGTGTCGCCGTGGAAGGTCGGCGCCACGTGCCGCAGCGACTCGATCTCCAGGTTGGCGATGGCCTTGCCGGAGACGTCCGGCACGGACATGCCGAGCAGCAGCGAGTAGATGTAGTTGCCCACGACGACGTTCTTCCCGAAGTCCGTCGTCTTCTCCGCATAGTTGGTGTCCATGTGGAGGGGGTGGTGGTTCATCGTCAGGAGACAGAAGAGGTGGTCGTCGTACTCGGTGACCGTCTTCCCGGGCCAGTGCTTGTAGACAGCGCCGACCTCGAACTCCTCGTAGGTGCGTCCGAACTGCATCGCTTACGCCTCCGGGGCTTCGAACTTGGAGGTACGGGTCATGCCGGCCGCGCGGCCCTTGCCGGAGATGACCAGCGCCATCTTGCGGCTCGCCTCGTCGATCATCTCGTCGCCGAGCATCGCCGAGCCCTTCTTGCCGCCCGCCTCGGACGTGTAGTACTCGTACGCGTCCAGGATCAGCTCGGCGTGGTCGAAGTCCTCCTGGGAGGGCGAGAAGATCTCGTTGGCCGCGGCGACCTGGTCCGGGTGCAGCACCCACTTGCCGTCGAAGCCGAGGGCGGCGGCCCGCTGGGCGACGGCGCGGTAGCCCTCCTGGTTGCGGATCTGCAGGTAGGGGCCGTCGATCGCCTGGAGGTTGTGCGTACGGGCCGCCATCAGGATGCGCATCAGGATGTAGTGGTACGCGTCCGCCGGGTAGCCGGGCGGCTGCTCGCCCACGACCAGCGACTTCATGTTGATGGACGCCATGAAGTCGGCCGGGCCGAAGATGATCGTCTCGACGCGCGGGGAGGCGGCCGCGATCGCGTCGACGTTCACCAGGCCCTTGGCGTTCTCGATCTGCGCCTCGATGCCGATCTTGCCGACCTCGAAGCCCATCGTCTTCTCGATCTGGGTCAGCAGGAGGTCCAGCGCCACGATCTGCTCGGCGTCCTGGACCTTCGGCAGCATGATGCAGTCGAGGTTCTGGCCCGCGCCCTCGACGACCGTCACCACGTCCCGGTACGTCCAGTGGGTCGTCCAGTCGTTGACCCGCACGACACGCGTCTTGCCCGTCCAGTCGCCCTCATTGAGGAACTTGACGATGGTGTGCCGGGCCTCGGGCTTGGCCAGCGGCGCGCACGCGTCCTCCAGATCCAGGAAGACCTGGTCGGCCGGCAGCCCCTGGGCCTTCTCCAGGAATCGCGGGTTCGAACCGGGGACCGCGAGGCAGGAGCGGCGCGGGCGAAGCCGGTTGACAGAGGGAAGGTGCGCGGCGGAGCCGCTCCCTGAAAGGGCGGTGGTGGGAGACGGGCGGGCGGTCATGCGGGGACCTCCAGAGGGTCGAGCTTGTTCGCTGTACGGATCTCGTCGACGATACGGCCGATGATCTCCGTGATCCCGAAGTCCTTCGGGGTGAAGACGGCGGCGACACCCGCACGCTTCAGTTCGGCGGCATCGGCGTTCGGGATGATCCCGCCGACGATGACCGGAATGTCGCCGGCACCCGCCTCGCGGAGCCGGTCGAGGACGTCCGGCACCAGTTCGGCGTGCGAGCCGGACAGGATCGACAGGCCCACACAGTGCACGTCCTCCGCGAGCGCGGCGTTGACGATCTGCTCGGGCGTGAGCCGGATGCCCTGGTAGACCACCTCGAAGCCGGCGTCGCGCGCGCGGACCGCGATCTGCTCGGCGCCGTTGGAGTGCCCGTCCAGGCCCGGCTTGCCGACGAGCAGCCGCAGCCGGCCGGAGGCCAGCTCGTCGGCGGTACGGGCCACCTTCTCCCGTACGAGAGCCAGCGGGGTGCCCTCCTCGGCGGTCACGGCGACCGGCGCCGACGAGACCCCGGTCGGGGCGCGGAACTCGCCGAAGACGTCCCGCAGCGCCCACGACCACTCGCCGGTGGTGACACCCGCGCGGGCGCACTCGACGGTGGCGGCCATCAGATTGCCGTCGCCGGCGGCCGTGGCCTTCAGCGCGGCCAGGGCGTCCTGGGCGCGGCTCTCGTCGCGGTTGTCGCGCCACTCGTGGAGCTTTGCGACGACCCGCGCCTCGTTCGCCGGGTCCACCGTCATGATCGCGGTGTCGAGGTCCGCGGTGAGCGGGTTCTCCTCGGTGGTCTCGAAGATGTTGACGCCGACGATCTTCTCGTCGCCGGCCTCGATCCTGGCCCGCCGCTCGGCGTGCGAGGACACCAGCTGCGACTTCAGGTAGCCGGACTCGACGGCCGCCATCGCGCCGCCCATCTCCTGGATCCGGGCGATCTCGGCGAGGCACTCCTCGACCAGGGCGTCCACCTTGGCCTCGATGACGCGCGAGCCCGCGAAGATGTCCTCGTACTCCAGCAGATCGCTCTCGTGCGCGAGGACCTGCTGGATACGGAGGGACCACTGCTGGTCCCAGGGCCGGGGCAGGCCCAGCGCCTCGTTCCACGCCGGCAGCTGGACGGCGCGGGCGCGCGCGTCCTTGGACAGCGTCACGGCGAGCATCTCCAGGACGATGCGCTGGACGTTGTTCTCCGGCTGGGCCTCGGTCAGCCCGAGCGAGTTGACCTGGACGCCGTAGCGGAAGCGGCGCTGCTTCTCGTTCTCGATGCCGTACCGCTCGCGCGTCACCTTGTCCCAGATGCGGCCGAAGGCGCGCATCTTGCACATCTCCTCGATGAAGCGGACGCCCGCGTTCACGAAGAAGGAGATACGGGCGACGACATCCCCGAACTTCTCCTGCGGCACCTGCCCGGAGTCGCGTACGGCATCGAGCACGGCTATCGCCGTGGACATCGCGTAGGCGATCTCCTGGACGGGCGTGGCCCCGGCCTCCTGCAGGTGGTAGCTGCAGATGTTGATCGGGTTCCACTTGGGGATGTTCGCCACCGTGTAGGTGATCATGTCGGTCGTCAGGCGCAGTGACGGTCCCGGCGGGAAGACATGCGTCCCGCGTGACAGGTACTCCTTGACGATGTCGTTCTGCGTCGTCCCCTGGAGCTTGGTGATGTCGGCGCCCTGTTCCTCCGCGACCACCTGGTAGAGCGCCAGCAGCCACATGGCGGTGGCGTTGATGGTCATCGAGGTGTTCATCTGCTCCAGGGGGATGTCCTGGAACAGCCGGCGCATGTCACCGAGGTGCGAGACCGGGACCCCGACCCGGCCGACCTCGCCGCGGGCGAGGATGTGGTCGGGGTCGTAGCCGGTCTGCGTCGGCAGGTCGAACGCCACCGACAGGCCGGTCTGGCCCTTGGCGAGGTTGCGCCGGTACAGCTCGTTGGACGCCTCGGCCGTGGAGTGACCGGCGTACGTGCGCATGAGCCACGGCCGGTCCTTCTGGACCTTCTGACGCTCTGTCATCTAACGGACCTCTGACTCAGATGTTCCGGAAGCGGTTGATGGCGTCGATGTGCTTGGCGCGCATCTCCTCGTCGCGCACGCCCAGGCCCTCGCTCGGAGCGAGCGCCAGCACGCCGACCTTGCCCTGGTGCAGGTTGCGGTGCACGTCGTAGGCGGCCTGGCCGGTCTCCTCCAGGGAGTACACCTTGGAGAGAGTCGGGTGGATCTTGCCCTTGGCGATCAGGCGGTTGGCCTCCCACGCCTCGCGGTAGTTCGCGAAGTGCGAGCCGATGATGCGCTTCAGCGACATCCACAGGTAGCGGTTGTCGTACTCGTGCATGTAGCCCGAGGTCGAGGCGCAGGTGGTGATCGTGCCGCCCTTGCGGGTGACGTAGACGCTCGCGCCGAAGGTCTCGCGGCCCGGGTGCTCGAAGACGATGTCGATGTCCTCGCCGCCCGTGAGCTCGCGGATGCGCTTGCCGAAGCGCTTCCACTCCTTCGGGTCCTGGGTGTGCTCGTCCTTCCAGAACTTGTAGTCCTCGGCGTTGCGGTCGATGATCGCCTCGGCGCCCATCGACCGGCAGATGTCCGCCTTCTGCTCGCTGGAGACGACGCAGATCGGGTTGGCGCCGCCGGCCAGCGCGAACTGGGTGGCGTACGAACCGAGTCCGCCGCTCGCGCCCCAGATCAGCACGTTGTCGCCCTGCTTCATGCCGGCGCCGTTGCGGGAGACCAGCTGGCGGTACGCGGTGGAGTTGACCAGACCCGGTGCCGCCGCCTCCTCCCAGCTCAGGTGCTTGGGCTTCGGCATCAGCTGGTTCGACTTGACGAGTGCGATCTCCGCCAGGCCGCCGAAGTTCGTCTCGAAGCCCCAGATCCGCTGCTCGGGGTCGAGCATCGTGTCGTTGTGGCCGTCGGAGCTCTCCAGCTCGACGGAGAGGCAGTGTGCGACGACCTCGTCACCGGGGTTCCAGGCGTTGACGCCGGGGCCGGTGCGCAGGACGACGCCCGCCAGGTCGGAGCCGATGACGTGGTACGGCAGGTCGTGGCGCTTGGTGAGCTCGGAGAGCCGTCCGTAGCGCTCCAGGAAGCCGAAGGTCGACAGCGGCTCGAAGATCGAGGTCCAGACGGAGTTGTAGTTGACCGAGGAGGCCATGACCGCGACCAGCGCCTCACCGGGGCCGAGCTCCGGGACGGGCACATCGTCGAGGTGGAGGGATTTGCGCGGGTCCTTCTCGCGCGTTGCGAGACCCGAGAACATCTCGGTCTCGTCCTTGTGCACGGTCACCGCACGGTACGACTCGGGGAGGGGCAGTGCGGCGAAGTCGGCGGACGTGGAGTCCGGCGACTGAATCGCGTCCAGGATTTCCTTCACGGTGTTGCCTCCGGCGAAGAGCGTTCGGTTTCGGGAACGCTGAGGGGAACGTCGGGGAGTGCTGCTTCGGAGGTGCCGTCGGTTCGGCGGGGGTGGTGCTGTGGCAGCGCTTTTGTGGGCGCGGGAGGTTGCCTGTGACGCAGGCGTCCGGGCGCGCGAGCCGGGAGGCTTGCGGGGACAGCCGGCGTACGACAGTTGTCTGCACGCCGACCGCCCGGACAACATCAACGTATGGCACCCCGTGCCAACTCGCAAGACACTGGGTGCCAAGAATTTCACTCAGATGCAATCGAAGCGTCACAGATGAGCGATGATCGATCGAAAGTGCGCTGAAAAGCGACAATCGCCGGACGGGCTCGGAATGAGTCCGTCCGGCGATTGAGGAGCGGGGTCCGGGAGGGAGCCCCACGCGGCGGAGCCGCACATCGACACAGCGGGGTGGGGGACGGGCCCCGCGCTACTTCTTCCTCAGCGCCTGCTCGATCGTGCGCATGACCTCCGGCAGGGGCGCGTCCGTGCGGGCCACGGCCACCAGCACCTCGCCGCTCGCGTGCACCTGCGCGGCGGGGCTCCGGTCCGCACCGGAGCGCCCCGCGCCGATCCCCGTGCCGAACGTGTCGCGGACGATCGCGAAGGCGTGGTCGAGCTGGGCCTCCACATCGCCCTGGCCGCCCGCCCGCAGCCAGCGGCGCAGTACATGGTTGTGAGCCGTGACCACGGCGGACGCCGCCACCTCGGCGAGCAGCGGGTCGTCGTTGCCGTCGTGGTGGTCGCGCTCGTCGAAATGGCCCAGCAGATAGCGGGTGAAGAGCCGCTCGTAGCGGGCCACCGAGGCGATCTCGCGCTCGCGCAGCGTGGGCACCTCGCGGGTGAGGCGGTAGCGCTCGACGGAGACCGCAGGCGAGGCCGCGTACATCTTCATGACTTCCTTGATGCCCCGGCACACGGTGTCGAGCGGGTGCTCATGGGCCGGAGCGGCGTTCAGCACCGCCTCGGCCCGTACGAGCGTGTCGTCATGGTCCGGGAAGATCGCCTCTTCCTTGGAGCGGAAGTGCCGGAAGAACGTCCGGCGGGCGACACCGGCCGCCGCGGCGATCTCGTCGACGGTCGTCGCCTCGTAACCCTTGGTCGCGAACAGCTCCATCGCCGCCGCGGCCAGCTCTCGGCGCATCTTGAGCCGCTGAGCTGCGGCGCGACTGCCTGCGGCACTTTCCGGAGCGTCGGTCGTGGCGGAGGTACGGGCCGTCCGTCGGGGAGCGTCAGCGGGCTGGGACATGCCCTGAACGTACTGCATTTGCGCAGGGGACTGTGCCTGCGGGGGCGGGCCGCCCGCGCCGTCGAGCAGCCCGCCCCACCCCGCGCCGTGCGCGCGGCCGGAATCAGCGACGGGCATATTCGCGGAAGCCGCGCCCCGTCTTGCGGCCGAGGCAGCCCGCGGCCACCAGGTGCTCGAGCAGTGGCGCGGGGGCCAGGCCCGGGTCCCGGAACTCGCGGTGCAGCACCTTCTCGATGGCCAGCGAGACATCGAGACCGACCACGTCGAGCAGCTCGAAGGGCCCCATGGGGTAGCCGCCGCCGAGCTTCATCGCGGCGTCGATGTCGTCGAGCGATGCGTAGTGCTCCTGGACCATCTTGATCGCGTTGTTGAGGTACGGGAACAACAGCGCGTTGACGATGAAGCCGGCCCGGTCGCCGCAGTCCACCGGGTGCTTCTTGATCCGGGCGGTGACCTCGCGGACCGTGGCGTGGACATCGTCCGAGGTCAGGACCGTACGGACCACCTCGACGAGCTTCATCGCCGGGGCCGGGTTGAAGAAGTGCATCCCGATGACGTCCTGGGGCCGCGAGGTGGCGCGCGCACAGGCGACGACGGGCAGCGAGGACGTGGTGGTGGCGAGCACCGCGCCCGGCTTGCAGACCTTGTCGAGAGTGGCGAACAGCTCCTGCTTGATCTCCAGGTCCTCGGCGACGGCCTCCACCGCCAGATCGACCTCGGCGAAGGCGTCCAGCGAGTCGGCCGGGGTGATCCGGGCCAGCGTCTCGTCCCGGGCCTCGGCGGTCAGCCGTCCCTTGTCGACAGAGCGTGAAAGCGACTTGGCGATACGGGACTTGGCGGTCTCGGCCTTCTCCTGGCTGCGGGCGGCGAGGACCACGTCGTACCCGGCCTTCGCGAAGACCTCCGCGATCCCGCTCGCCATCGTGCCGGAACCGGCCACGCCCACCGAGCTCACCGGGCGGGCGGCGGCGGTCTGCGCGGCCTCCAGCGGCGTCAGCGCGTCCCGCACGACCGTGCCGCTGTCCGGCGCCTCGTACGTGTAGAAGCCGCGCCCCGACTTGCGGCCGGTCAGGCCCGCCTCGCTGAGCTGCTTCAGGATGGGCGCGGGGGCATGCAGCCGGTCACGGGACTCGGCGTACATCGCGTCGAGGACGGTACGCGCGGTGTCGATGCCGATCAGGTCGAGCAGCGCGAGCGGGCCCATCGGCAGGCCGCAGCCCAGCTTCATCGCGGCGTCGATGTCCTCGCGGGAGGCGTACTTCGCCTCGTACATCGCGGCGGCCTGGTTGAGGTAGCCGAAGAGCAGCCCGTCCGCGACGAACCCGGGCCGGTCGCCGACCGCGACGGGCTCCTTGCCCAGGTCACGGGCGAGGGCGGTGACGGTCTCGACCGCCTGCGGGGCGGTCAGCACCGAGGAGACCACCTCGACGAGCTTCATCGCCGGGGCCGGGTTGAAGAAGTGCAGGCCGAGGACGCGCTCGGGGTGCGCCGAGTCGGCGGCGAGCCGGGTCACGGACAGGGCGTTGGTGCCGGTGGCCAGGATCGCCTCCGGGCGGACGATGGCGTCGAGCGCACGGATGACCTGCTGCTTCGTCTCGTACGACTCGGGCACGACCTCGATCACGAGGTCGGCGTCGGCCGCCGCCTGCAGATCGGAGAAGGTGCGGAAGCGGGCGAGGACGTTGCGCCGCTCCTCCTCGGTGATGCGCTCGCGCTGCACGGCGCGGGCCGTGGAGGCTTCGAGGGCGGAGACGGCGTGGCGGGTGGCGGCGTCGCTGATGTCGATGCCGATCACCTCGCGGCCGGCGCGGGCGAGGACCTCGGCGATGCCGGTGCCCATGGTGCCGAGGCCGACGACGGCAATGGTGGAGAGAGGGGTGTCCATCACGGGACTCCAGGAATGAGTGACGACTGAGGGAGGGCGCGCGTGCGGAAGGGGCGCGCTGTGGTGCGTGTCGCTGCGAACCGCGGTGAGACCGCGGTGAGGGAGCGACGGACTCTGTCCCGGAGTCACGTCGTACAGAACTGCCGAACCGACAACACTCGCGGTGGCTGCGTCACCAGGCCACCGAGAGCTGCGCGGGGTGTGACCCGCTCACTTGAGCTTAACTGGCGGGTAACGAGCACGCCAGCCCTGCGTCGATGTGATCTGCGCCGCGCGCCCCGCGGACGCGGCCGCCCGGCAATAGGGTGCTCGCCATGGACGCGGATCTCGAGGACCTGGCGCTGCGCACGCAACAGGAGCTGACCGGTCCCGCCGACCAGGAGCTGCACCGGCAGCTGACCGCCACTGCCGACCTCGACGCACTCGCCGCCGTGCTGACCGAGACCGAACGGCCGTTATGGGCGCGGGAGATCGCCGCGTTCCGGCTCGGCTGCGCCGGGGACAGCCGCGCCTTCGAACCGCTCGTCCTGCTGCTCAACCACCGCGATGCCGAGCGTTGCGTCTCCGCCTCGTACGCCCTGACGAGGCTCCGCGACCCACGCACCGCACGCGCCGCCGCCGCGCTCGCCACCAATGAGCTGCGCGTCGCCTACGCCCTGACTCCGGTGCGGCTCCTCACCACCCTGCGGGCCCCCGAATCCGCCCCGGCACTGATCACCACCCTTGGGCGGCGGCTGGCCCCGGGAGATCCGCACTGGCGTGTGGCGCTCGCCTGCGTCGAAGGTCTGGGCGCGCTCGCGGACGTGCGCGCCCGCCCGGTCCTGGAAGCGGCCCGCGCTCACCCGCGCCTGTCCGCCGCCGCCTCCGCGGCACTCAGCCGCCTTCCGTAGCGCACCTCGGGCACCGCGACGCCGTCCACCTCGAACGGCTCCTCGGCCCCGTCCGCCGCGAACCCCGCCCTCTCGTAGAAGCGGCGCGCCGCCGCGTTCTCCTTCAGCACCCACAACAGCAGCGACGGACAGCCGTCCGCCTCCGCCCGGGAGATCAGTTCGGCCATGAGCACACGTCCCACCCCGGTCCCGATCCGCTCCGGCCGCACATAGAGCGCGTAGACCTCGCCGTCGCGAGTCGTCGTGTCCTCTTCGCGATACGGCCCGTAGCAGCCCCAGCCGACCACCTCGCCGCTCACCTCCGCGACCACATGGACCACCCCCGCGCCGGCCGCGGCGGCCAGCTGCGCCCTGCGCCGCCCGGCGTCCTGCGCCTCGTCCATCGCGTCGAGATACGACCGCGGTATCAGCCCCGCGTACGCGCGGCGCCATCCGCCGACCCGGACGGCCGCGACCGCCTCGCAGTCGGCATCCGCCATGTCCCGCACCCGAACGTCCATGGCTAGCGGCTCCCGTCGTAGGCGATCCGGCCGGACGCCGCGGGCAGACGGCCCGGTCCCGTCACCGCACGGGTGCGGCCGGTGGCAGGGAGGACGCCGTCAGGGGCGTGCACATGGGTGAGGTGCGTATGCATGTCCTCATCCTGGCGCACGCCACTGACAACGGGGCAGCCCGGCCGGGGTGCCGGTCAGTTCCTGTGACCGAGTTCCTGGTGCAGCGCGGCTCCGGCCCTGGCCGCGTCCGTGGGTCCGGGGCGGAGCGCCGTCTTGAGCGGCTTCGGCTCAGGCCCCGCCGCGCAGACGGCGTCCGCCTCACCGGCGCCTGCCCGCGGCAGTTTCCCGGTGGCCAGATAGTCCGTCAGATAGCGGTCCAGGCAGGCGTTTCCGCCCAGCGTGATCCCGTGGTTCCCGCCGCCGTCCTCGACCACCAGACGGGAGCCGCGCAGTTTGCGGTGAAGAGCGGCACCGCCCTCGAACGGGGTGGCCGCGTCCTCGGTGGCCTGGAAGATCAGCACCGGCGGCAGTTCCTGGTTCGAGACATCCGTCGGGCGCAGCGGCTCGACGGGCCAGGACACGCACGGGGCGTTGTACCAGGCGTTGTTCCAGGTGGAGAAGCGTGCCTTGGCGTACACCGTCCAGTTGTCGCCGCGCCAGGTGGCCCAGTCCCGGGGCCAGCCGGCGTCCCGGCACTGCACCGCCGTGTAGACGGAGTAGCCGTTCTCGCCCTCCGCGTCCACCGCGCCGAAGGTCTTGTACGCCTCGACCAGCATGCGGGAGTCCTTGTCGTTCACGTACGCCGCGAACGCCTCGGCGAGGTACGGCCAGTAGCCGTTGTAGTAACCGCCCGGCATGAACGTGTCCTCGAGTTCGGCAGGACCGACCTTCCGGCCGGCCGGCTGCTTGCGCAGCGCGTCACGCATCGCGTACCACGCGGCCTCGACCCTCGCCGGGTCGCTGCCCAGCCGGTACGTCGCGTCGTGTTTGGCCACCCATGCGGCGAAGGCCTTGTGGCGGGCGTCGAAGCCGTAGTCCTGGCCGAGGTTGGAGTCGTACCAGACGCTGTCCGGGTTCACCACGGAGTCGAACACCGCGCGCCGCACCCGGTGCGGGAAGTGTTTGGCGTACACGGCACCGAGATACGTGCCCCACGAGTATCCGAGGTAGTTGATCTGCGTGGCACCGAGGGCCTGCCGGATGAGATCCAGGTCCTTCGCCATGGCCACCGTGTGCATATGAGGCAGCACATTGCCGTACTTGGCCGTGCAGGCCTGGGTGAAGGACCGTGCCCTGGCCAGATTCGCCTCCTCGAGCTCCTGGTTCCCCGGCACCGTGTCGGGGCGTACGGGGGCGAAGTGGCCGGGTCTGCAGTTCAGTGCGGGCTTCGAGGCGCCCACACCGCGCGGGTCGAAGCCGACGACGTCGTACTGGGCGGCGACCTTCACGGGCAGTGACGCCGCCACGAACCCGGCCAGCTTCCGCCCGCTTCCCCCGGGACCGCCCGGGTTCACCAACAGCGGCCCCTGGAACGTCCGCGCCGTGTGCCGGACCCGCGAGAGCGCGAGCGAGATGCGCCTGCTGTGCGGATCGGTGTGATCCAGCGGCACCGCCAGCTGGGCACACTCGAGCCTCGGGTACTTCTCGGTGGCGCAGCTGGTCCACTTCAGGGCCCCGGCCTGCGATGCCGCGGGTTCGGCGGGTCCTGCCGACGCGGAGGGCACGGCGGCGACCAGTCCGGTCACCGCCGCTCCGACGGCGACCAGCACTCCTGCGCGTCTGTACATATGGCCTCCCGTGATGGCGGGGGGCGCGGCCGAGTGGCGGAGCCCCGGCGGCAGCGTTCCCCGATATTCGCCCGGAAGGTCATGTTCGTACGGGAAGTGACCCGTTTGGTGAGGTGGCGGGCCCGTGAACGGGCTTCAGAGGAGGGTGAGCTGAGTGGCGGCGGGTTCGGGGAGAGCGGGCTCGGCGGTCACCGGAATCCTGCGCGGTGTGCCCCGCTGGGCAGGTCCGATGCCGAACTCCGAGGCGAGCTCGTGGACGTGACGGGTGATCCGCCGCTGGTACCACTTGGGCGCGTAGGCCCCCTCCGCGTAGAGCCGCTCGTAGCGGCGCACCAGATGCGGATGCTCCCGCCCGAGCCACGTCATGAACCATTCGCGCGCCCCCGGCCGCAGATGGAGGACGAGTGGGGTCACGGACGTCGCCCCGGCCGCGGCGATCGCCCGTACCGTCGCGCGCAGCTGATCCGGGTGGTCGCCGAGGAACGGGATCACGGGGGCCATCAGGACCCCGCAGCCGATGCCGTGGTCGGTGAGGGTCCGTACGACGTCGAGCCGGCGCTCCGGCGAGGGGGTGCCCGGCTCGACCGTGCGCCACAGCTCGCGGTCCGTGAAGCCTACGGAGACGGAGATCCCGACCTCGGTGACCGCGGCGGCCTGTCGCAGCAGGTCCAGGTCGCGCAGGATCAGCGTGCCCTTGGTGAGGATCGAGAAGGGGTTCGCGTAGTCGCGGAGGGCGCCGATGATTCCCGGCATGAGTTGGTAGCGCCCCTCCGCCCGCTGGTAGCAGTCGACGTTGGTGCCCATCGCGATGTGCGCGCCCTGCCAGCGGCGGGAGGCCAGCTGGCGCCGGAGCAGCTCGGGTGCGTTGATCTTGACGACGATCTGGCTGTCGAAGCCGAGGCCCGTGTCGAGGTCCAGGTAACTGTGGGTCTTGCGGGCGAAGCAGTACACGCATGCGTGGGTGCAGCCGCGGTACGGATTGACCGTCCACTCGAACGGCATCCGTGAGGCGCCGGGAACCCGGTTGAGTATCGAGCGGGCACGGACCTCGTGGAAGGTGATTCCGTGGAACTCCGGGGTGTCGAAGGTACGTGTGGTCACCGCGTCGGTGCCGAAGAGCGCGATGTCCCCGGCCCCGGCGGGGCTCTCGGGGTCCGTGGCGTGCGGGGTACTGAGGGTGTTCCGGGTGTGTGTCCGGGTGTTCTCGGCGAGATTGTCCCAGCGCATGGGCGCCTCCTCGGTAGCGCTGACCACAGAATAGAACATGTGTTCCCTTGATTGCCGCAACCCCGATTTTGGGCGGCCGTGCGTGAAGTGGTTGGCTGGTCCATCCCAAGAACCGAATGCTGGAGGATGAGGCATGGCGCAGGTCGAGGCCACGACGGAGCGGATCATCGCGGCGGACGCGGAGACCGTGTTCGACACGCTGGCCGACTACAAGGACACCCGCGCGAAGCTCCTGCCCGGGCACTTCAGTGAGTACCAGGTGCGCGAGGGCGGCGACGGCGAGGGCACCCTCGTCCACTGGAAGCTCCAGGCCACCAGCAAGCGCGTCCGCGACTGCCTGCTGGAGGTGACCGAGCCGACCGAGGGGCAGCTCGTCGAGAAGGACCGCAACTCCTCCATGGTCACCACCTGGACGGTCACGCCGGCGGGCGAGGGCCGCTCCAAGGTCGTCGTCACCACCGTCTGGAACGGTGCCGGCGGCATCGGCGGCTTCTTCGAGCGGACCTTCGCCCCCAAGGGCCTCGCGCGGATCTACGACGAGCTCCTCGCCAAGCTGGCCGCCGAGGTCGAGAAGTAGTCCCGCCCTTTCGCGGCTCGCTGTAAAGGTCACCGTTTCGAGTGGTTTTCTCCGCGGCTCCGCCGCGCGCCCGGCGCGCCGGAAGCCGCGGGAAAGCTCCTGATGAGCGCCGGGAGTGCGCCCCGGTGGCCC